>JBCCHV010000097.1 GCA_039028635.1 Acidobacteriota bacterium | reverse complement strand
GAAGAGCAGGAAGGTGTTGAAGGCCGTGTTCTTCACGCCCTCGGCCACCGAGCCAAAGCCGTAGAAGAACTTCGTCGAGAAGGGGATGGGATCGCTGTGGGAGTCGGGGGGCGTCTGTTGCATCGGGAGCGGAGAAGAGAGTAACCCGCAGAACGAACGAAAAAGGGGCTCCGAAGCGGATGCTCCGGAGCCCCTTGGCAGAATCAGCCTCGAGAGGCTCTTACATCATGCCCGGCATGCCACCCGGCATTCCGCCCGGCATGCCACCCGGGGCACCGCCGGCGGCGCCAGCGGGCTCGGGCTTCTCGGCCACCATGGCCTCGGTGGTGAGCAGCAGCGACGCCACGGAAGCGGCGTTCTGCAGGGCCGTGCGGACGACCTTGGTCGGGTCGATGACGCCGGCCTTCAGCAGGTCGGTGTACTCCTCGGTCGCGGCGTTGAAGCCGTTGGCACCCTTCTGGCCCTTGACCTTGTCGACCACGATCGAGCCTTCGATGCCCGCGTTCTCCGAGATGAAGCGGAGCGGAGCCTCGATGGCGCGGCGGATGATGTTCACACCCGCCTCCTGCTCACCTTCGACCTTGACGGCGTCGAGCGCCTTGATGCAGCGGATGAGGGCCACACCGCCGCCGGGGACGATGCCCTCTTCGACGGCCGCGCGGGTCGCGTAGAGCGCGTCCTCGACGCGGGCCTTCTTCTCCTTCATCTCGGTCTCGGTGGCGGCACCGACCTTGACCACCGCAACGCCGCCCACGAGCTTGGCCAGGCGCTCCTGGAGCTTCTCGCGGTCGTAGTCGCTGGTGGTGGCCTCGATCTGGCTGCGGATCTCAGCGCAGCGGCCCTCGATGTCCTTCTTGGAACCCGCGCCATCGATGATGGTCGAGTTGTCCTTGTCGATCGTGACGCGCTTGGCCTTGCCGAGATCCTTGAGGGTGACGTTCTCGAGCTTGAGACCGAGCTCCTCACTGATCACGTTGCCGCCGGTCACGATCGCCATGTCCTGCAGCATCGCCTTGCGGCGGTCGCCGAAGCCGGGAGCCTTGACGGCCGCGACGTTGAGCGTGCCACGGATCTTGTTGACGACCAGCGTGGCCAGGGCCTCACCGTCGACATCCTCGGCCACGATCAGCAGCGGGCGACCCTGGCGGGCAACCTGCTCGAGCAGCGGCAGGAGGTCCTTCATGTTGCTGATCTTCTTCTCGTGGAGAAGGATCATGCAGTTCTCGAGCACCGTCTCCATGCGCTCCGCGTCGGTCACGAAGTAGGGCGACAGGTAGCCGCGGTCGAACTGCATGCCCTCGACCACCTCGAGGGTAGTCTCGAGGCCGCGAGCCTCCTCGACGGTGATCACGCCGTCCTTGCCGACCTTCTCCATCGCCTCGGCGATGATGCGGCCAATCTCGGCGTCGTTGTTGGCGGAGATGGTGCCGACGTGGGCGATCTCCTTGCCCTCGACCGGACGGGACATGCCGTCGATCGACCCAACGGCGGCCTTGACCGCCGCCTCGATGCCGCGCTTCAGCTCCATCGGGTTGGCGCCGGCGGTGACGTTCTTCGAACCCTCGCGGAAGATCGCCTGAGCCAGCACGGTGGCGGTGGTGGTGCCGTCACCGGCGACGTCGGAGGTCTTCGAAGCGACCTCGCGCACCATCTGGGCACCCATGTTCTCGAGGGCGTCCGCCAGCTCGATCTCCTTGGCCACGGTGACCCCGTCCTTGGTGATCGTCGGCGAGCCGAACTTCTTCTCGATGACGACGTTACGGCCCTTCGGACCGAGGGTCACCTTGACCGCGTCCGCGAGCTTGTTCACACCCCGCAGGATCGCCGAACGGGCTTCCTCGGAGTAGGTAATCTGCTTAGCCATGGTTCTCTATTCCTCCTGATCCCGGGCGGGATCTCGGTTCGCAATCAGAAAGGTGGAATCAGCCTTCGACGACGGCGAGGATCTCGTCCTCGCGCAGGATGACGTAGTCCTCGTCTTCGATCTTGATCTCGCTGCCCGAGTACTTGCCGATCAGGATGCGGTCGCCGGCCTTGACGTCCATCGGGGAGCGCTTGCCCTCGTCGGTCACCTTGCCGGGACCCACGGCGATCACCTCCGCCTCCTGGGGCTTCTCCTTGGCGGTGTCCGGAATGATGATGCCACCCCGAACCTGCTCCTGCTGCTCGAGGCGCTTGACGACGACTCGATCGTGTAGCGGACGGATGTTCACGTTCGAATTCCTCCTTCTATCCGTAGAAAGTCCTGCAATCGCTTGGTTTGTCTAGGTGATGGAGTCGCGCGTTTAGCACTCACCGGCGACGACTGCTAACAACGAGGGGAGATTGTAGAGGGTTCTTGAAAGCCTGTCAAGGCTGGTTGAGTCGCAGAGACTCAGGTCTCAAATCGTCGCCAACTCGGCGGCCACCGCCGCCGCCGCCGCGGGCAGCCGGGCGACCCCCGAGGGATAGGTCAGGGAGCGCATCGGCACCTCCCGAGCCAACCCGGCGAGGCGATCGAGGCGCCCTGCCTCCAGCCCCGCCGCCGCCGCCAGGCGGGCGACCCGCGAGTGACGCAGCAGCTCGGCCACGGCTGCCGACGGTGAGATCCGCTGCCAGCTCGCTTCGGCCAGCCCTTCGCGCCGCCGCGGCAGCACCATCAGGGCGAGGCATCGGGGAACGCTCACAAAGTGTTCCGGCGCCACCGGCACCCACCGCTTGTCGAGCTCCGCCACCACCCGCTGGTAACCACCGGCGGCCTCGGCCCCGCGCCAGCGAGCCGCATCGTCGAGCCACAACCGCATCTCCGGAACGGCGGGATGAGCCTCGCGGGTCTCGGGATCGACGATCAGGAGGTCGTCGCTCAGCAATCGGCCACCGCTTTCGAGCAACGCCATCAGGAGCGAGCTCTTGCCGGCGCCGCCGGCGCCGAGCAGCGCCACCGCCCGACCGCCGACTTCGGCGACCGCCCCGTGGAGGGCGAGCCGGCCGCGCTGCTCGAGCCAGAAAGGCAACACCGTGCCGAGGAGATGGATCTCCAGGCGGCGGCGATCCTCGGCGCGAAACTCGATGCACCGACCGGCCGAGAGCAGGCGCTCACCGCGGGCGAACTGGAAGTCGTAGACCGTGTCGTCACCGGCACCCCGGCGAAAGACCTGCAGGGCAGAGCTGCCGTCGGGACCGGGCGTCGGACTGACGAACAAAGGGGCCTCGCCATCCAGCCGAGGGCGCTGCGCCGCCGTCGACATCGGCGCCACCACGAGATCCGCCGCTTCGTCGGGTGCCGGCGGCAGCATCGCGCAGCAGTCGTCCGGCAGGTCGAGGACCAGGCCGTAGACCCGACGCTTCATGGCGCTGCCAGCAGGCCGCGCGCTTCGAGGCTCCGGGCCAGCGCCGCGAGGTCGCGAGCCAGAACCTCTTCCGGCGCCTGGTAGCGATCCGCCAGTCGGCGGGCGGCACCCTCGAGGTCAGCGCAGCGCAGCAGCGCCTTGAGGCAGTCGGCCCCGACCTCGTCGAGGCCGAAGATCTGCTTCGACGCCAGGTGGCAGAGCCACAGGCAATCGTCGAACTCACCGTAGGCCACCCCCTCGGCGAGGCGGCGCGCCCCCGCCTCGACGCTGCCGCCGAGCAGCCGGGAGCTCTTCAGGCAGCGGTGCGGCGGCACGAAGCGCCAGCCGTCCTCGATGGTCGCCGTGGCGGCGTTCCAGAAGGGTTGATCGGGCTCGTTCCAGGGAAAGGCGAGGCGCTCCGTGCGACCGATCCAGTAGCGCTCCGGACCGAGCCGAGCGCGCCAGGCGGCCTGCCAGCGCGGATCGTCCGAGGCCCCCCGGGAGGTCAGATCGCGCGCGGCGAGGCAGTGGCGCACCCGTTCCTCGCGGGCCAGCACCTGGCGCCGTAGCTCGGGATGGGAGTAAAGATGGGCGACGACGATCTGCGAGGCGTCGCAGCCGGCGATGGCGGCCCCCAGGCGGACCCCGCTCAGGGCGCAGTCATCGACCAGGATCACCGGCCCCGGTACCGTCCCTCCGGAAAGATCTTCCGCCAGCGCCGCCGCCGGCAGATCGAGGGCATAGGCCAGCATGCCGAGCACGATGAAGCCGCCCCGCGGGATGGCGCGCCAGCGGCTGCGGCGCAGCTCGTCCGCGGTCATGGCCTGGCGCAGTTGCTCGGCGAGCTGGCGAACGTCGCGCTCGGCTTGTTCATAGTCCACCCAGCGCAGGCCCTCGGCGCCGTCGGCCAGGGCATCCGCCAGATGGCGCAGCCGCTGCGCTTCGGCCGCCGTCGGCTCCACGAAGGTCGGTTCGCTCAAAAGTACTTTCTCAGCCAGGCTTCGAGGGTCCAGGTATGCCAGAACAGGCTGCTCCGTGAGCGGCCGGCACAGAAGTCGTCATAGGCCTGCCGCAGCGCCACGCCGTCCACCAACCCGAGGTCGACGACGCGCGGCTGCCGCATCAGCTCGCGGGCCTGCGCCTGTCCGCGCTCGACCAGGCCGCGCCGCAGAATCGGTGTCGGATAGATCTTATCCCTGCTCTCCAGGACCGCCGCCGGCAAGCGGCCGGCGAAGGCGCGGCGCAGAATCACCTTGCGCTCCCCGGCGGAGAAGGTCTGCGACGGCGGCAGCGCCGCGGCCAGCTCGAAGAGACGGTGATCGAGCAGGGGATGGCGCAGGTCGATGCCGTGGGCCGCCGCCCGTTGACCCATCTCGAGAACCAGCGAAGGGATCAAGGGATCACGCAGGGTCCACAAGCGCTGCACCCGCCCGGGCGAGGCCAGGATGCGCCGGCGACCCTCGATCGACGGCACCCGAGGCCGATGGGCCGACGCCAGCCACGGCACCTCCGGAGCCCACCGGGTCGGCCGCCACCAGGTGCGCAGCGGCGCCCACAGGAACTTGCGCAGCAGGCGGAGGGTTCCTCCCGGCGACCAGCGGCGATGGCGTCGAAGGTCGCGAGCCAGCGAAACCCAACGCCCGGTCGCCAGGCGGTCGAGGTAGTCGAAGACATCGCCGCCGAAGAGGTGATCTCCGCCCACGCCGGTGTAGAGCACCGAGATCTCCGCTTGCCGCAGGCGCCGGCAAGTCTCCTGCCAGAGGTCTTCGTAGAAACCACAGAGGGGACTGTCGCGACGCACCCGCTCGGCGAGCGGCGTGCTCAAGGGCCAGAGGTGATCCGCCCGCAGCGTCAGCCGGTCGAGGCCGAGGCGGTCCGCCACCTCGCCCGCGAGGGGGCTTTCGTCCGCCTCCGGCAGCTCTGGCGCCGCCCACAGGAGCGCGGTCAGTGATGGGCTCTCCGCCGCGGTCGATGGCGATCCCTCCTCATCCCCCGCCGACGCCAGGCTCGCCGCCACCGCCGTCGAGTCGAATCCGCTGCTGAGGGCAACCGCCGCCGAATCCTCGCTTCGGTAGTCCGCCATCACCTCGTCGAGGACCGCCAACAGCGCTTCGCCGTAGGCTTCGTCGCTGGACAGGCGCAGCATCGCCGCCAGCTCTGGCCGCCAGTAGCGCACCTGCTCGACGCGATCCCCTTCCGCCAGCAGGAAGCAGCCCGCTTCCACCGCTTCGATGCCGCGGTAGAAGGTCTCCCGAGGCGGTGGCGCATCGCCACAGACCTGAGCCACCAGAGCGCGCTGCGACAGGTCGGCCACACCTTCCGAGCCGGTGAGGAGATCCGCCACCCGCGGGGCCAGGCGTATACCCTCCGCCGAGCGACGGAAGAACAGGCCGCGTTGACCCAACCGATCGCGCACCGCCAAGAGGCGCCGACGGCGAGGATCGATCAGGATGAAGGCGGCGGTTCCGGCGAGCTGCCGCGGTAGATCGAGCTCAGATTGTTCGTAGAGAAGGCACAGAAGGTTGCCGGTCGTGCAGGTCTCTGCCTGCCCTAACCGGCGCAACAGCGAGGAGCGCTGCGCCAGGCCCCCCTCGAGATGCACCACCCGCGCACCACCTCGAAGCGTCTCGGCAGGATGCCAAAGGACGCTCCCTTCCCGCCTCGTCAAGGCGGTGCCGGCGCTCCCGAGGATGGCCTCAAGTGGTGACCGAGGTGCCCGAGAACACCGCGTCCAGACCGTCGTTGCCGGAGAACTCGGTGAGCTCTTCCAGCGACCCATAGCGCCTCAGGCGGGGAGGCGAATAGGGCTTCTTGCCCCCCTCCGGAGGCAGCTCGGAGGACAGCGTCTCCCGGTGTTCGATCTCAGTCTTCATCGCAATAACCCTCTAAAATCTCACGACGACACGGGGGCCGTGCGTAGCCAGGCCTCCGCCGTCAGTATTCTCCAAAGTCCGGGGAGGACCGACCCGCGGTCGGCTCTCGCCCTATATTCTCGCAAGACTCGCGAGGACTGCACCAGCCCCAATCCTTCCAGGCGGGACTCGGTGAGCAAATTCTCCACCTTGTCTCGGCCCTTTTCGAGCAAGCCACGGCGCACCAAAGACGGTCCCGCCGCCTTCGCCGAAGGCGCGGTCAGCACCTCGTCCGGGATGAGCCCATCAAAGGCCGTCCGCACCAGCCTCTTGGCCGGTGGGTGCACCTCGAGACTACAATCCCGAGCCGCCAGCGACCAGGCGACCAGCGCACGATCGAGCCAGGGCGCTTCGATTCGCACGCCGCTCCGGCGGCCGAGGCGCTCCAGGCGCTCGGCCATCATGGGGTTGGCGGCCGAGCGAAGCTGAGCCTGGCGAAAGCGCCGCGCCGACAGCAGATCCGACGCCGCGATCGGCGAGCGGTCGAGCCCCCAGTCGCGAGCCTCGCTCTTCGCCGCCTCGGAAAGCCAGCCGGGCAGGCGACGCCGGAGGGTGGCGCGGAGCTGGCGGAGGAGCAGCATCGCCCGCCAGCCCGCGCGACGCCATCCAGCGCGGCGCCAGCGCGACAGCAGGGCGCCCCAGCGAGCCCGCAGCAACAGCGCCAGGTCGGGCATCGGCCAACCGGCGATGGGGTCGCCCCCGAGGCCGTTGAGCAACACCTTGGCACCGAGCCTTCGCAGGTGCTCCAGCGTGGCCCGCAGGAGCCCCGGATAGGTGTTCTCGAGGGGAGCGTTGGGATCGTCGAAGGCCTCGGGGTAGCAGCTCAGGGGCCAGAGGTCGTCGGCAGCGACGGCCTCGGCACGAAGCGCACCGCCCCAGGAGGGGTCGCTCGCGCCCTCCGAAAGACCGCCGCCTCGCCAGCTCACGGCGAACGGCCGAGACGAGTGCCGCACCAGCAACGCCGCCACCGCCGAGGAGTCGAGACCGCCACTGAGCAGCACCGCCGCCGGTCCATCGCTCGGCAGGCAAGCCACGACGGCTCGTTCCAATCGCTCCCGCAAAGCCACCGCTTCGTCTTTGAGACGGTCGGCGACCGGAAAATCCTCCGGGCGCAGGCTCTCGGTCGTCCCATCGACCTCGAGGGAGGCGGCCTCCGGCAAGCGGCGAATGCCATCGAAGAAACTCTCTTCCGGCCTCGGCGCAGCCCCGGTCAGATAGGCCAGCAGGCGGCGCCGATCGACCCTTGCCGCCACCGGGCCCGGCACCGCCACCAGTTGGCAGGGCTCGCTGGCGAAGTAGAAGCGATCCTTCGCTCGCCGCCAGTAGAGACCCCGCCGGGCGAAGAAGTCGTGATTCAGCACCAGACGCCGGGCGGCCTCGTCCCAGTGGGCCGAGGCAAAGGGCGCCGCGGCCTTCTCGTCGGAGCCCTCGGGCACCGCGGCAGAGCCCGTGCGCAGCCACAGCCCCTCGCCGGACACGGCGTCGAGACTGGCAGGCCCGCCACCGTTCACCCGTCCCATGGCGAAGCGCGCCCCGGATGCCGAGCGCTGCTCGACATCCGCCGGCTCCGCCAGGTCGGCGGCAGCCAGCATCGGCGCCAGCTCCTCCGCCGCCACGGCGCCGCCATCGAAACGTACGATGCCACAGAGCAAATTCATGGTGCGCTCGCTCGTTCCATCGGCTGAAAGCTCGCCAGATTGGGCCCTTCGGCAATCGGTCGGCCGTGACACTCGACCCAGGCATGGGCCTCGAGCTCCTCGTCCTGGCGCCGGACGCCGAGGCGAAAGCTGGCGGGAAAACCGTAGAACCGCAGCAGGTGCTCGAGGCAAAGCGAGCGCTGCAAACAGACCACCCGGAAGGGGTAACAGCGTGCGGCGCGGTCGACCTGACGAGCGATGATCTCCGGCCCGAGAACGGAGCGACGGCGCTGGGCGCGCTCGACCCGGAGCAGACGGCGCACCCTCGGCAGCGAGGCCAATGCCAGGCCTGCAGAAATCACGAAAAACAAGGAAAATGCATGCAGTAAGACGGCCCATTCCCGCGGGGATTGGGTCAGGGCCGTCTTCAGCTTGGGGCTCATGGGCTTCGAATCAGGTTCTTCGCCTGGAGGTCCGCTACGAAGCTCTGCAGCTCGCCAGCCAGATCCTCCGGCTCGGCGTCGTACTCGCGCTGCAGCACTTCGAGAACTCGCGCACGGTCTCCCAGCTCACACAGCAAAGACCACATGCGGGAACCGGTCTCGTTCAGACCGTAGTATTCGCCGCTGGCCAGGTGCAGGAGAACCGCTTCGCCCCCCAAATCGCGGAAAATGACATCCTCCGAAGCCATCAGGCTACGGTGGGCTTTGTCCTCGATCAACGGTTCCGCCATCACTCTTCTCCGGCCGAAACCTATGAAACGGACTGGTTTCTCTCCGCGAAAATTCCGTCGCAGCATATATCATGACCAGTGCTTGCACAAGCAAGGCTAATGCCTACCTTTACAATCAAGCAAATCATTCGAAAGATTGAGCTTGCGAGGGTTCGAAAGCACCTCTTCATCGGACCTTCGATCACTTCTCGAGCTGCCCTCTCGGGCGCCTGAAAAACCGAAGGCTGCAGAGCGCTCTGGTCACAGCGTATTGATGGCGAAGAGGGCTGAATTCGGCGGATCTCTCCGCTCCGCTGAACCGCCCGTCGGCAAGTCTCAAACCCGAGTGCTCGCAGCGGTTTCTTGGCGGGACGGGCTGGATTCGGCGGGTCTCTGCACTCCGCTGAACCGCCCGTCTGCAAGTCGCAACCCCGAGTGCTCGCAGCGGTTCTTTAGCGGCACGGGCAGGGTTGGGCGGATCTCTCCGCTCCGCTGAACCGCCCGCGTAGAACATCTCGAACTCCGTATCGGCCCGCTCCGGGCGAAGGCACAACTCGCCTTCGGCTCAGACAGATGCCTCCGCTCGTCCTCCGCGGGCCGAGTCTCGGACTCCCAAAGACCTTGCCCGCGGGCTCACGCTCCACTCCAAGACCCGCCCAACCCAACCCTCGGACCGATGGAGCGGACTGCCGACACCTCCAACAGCTTGGCCTGAAGGTCAATCCCCAGCTGACTCCAACGGAGTCTTCCGGGGCCTGGTGAGCGAGCACGGAGCGCAGATGTCTGAGCTCCACTTACGAAGCCGAAGCCAAAAGACCGTCAAGGAACAAAGCCTCATCGAAGCCACCAGCAGACGCGCGAGTTCCGAGCACCGAGCGCAGCCACCAGGACCTGGACGACGGCCCAGCAAGATCCAACCCCTCTCCCCACCTTCGGGGCCCCGCCGCCGACTCCAAAAACTAGAGCCCCCAGCCACCTCCAGCGGAGTCGTCCGGGGCCTGGTGAGCGAGCACGGAGCGCAGATGTCTGAGCTCCACTTACGAATCCGAAGCCGAAGCCCCTCAAAAGGGCAAGCCCTCCTCGAAGCCACCAGCAGACGCGCGAGTTCCGAGCACCGAGCGCAGCCACCAGGGCCCGGACGACGGCCCAGCAAGAGAAAGCGGGCAAAAGAAAGCGGCGGGCCCCCGAAGGAACCCGCCGTCTCATCCCTGCCCAACGAATTGGGGCAAGGCCGCTCTAGCTCGTGCTCTTACGGACGCACGATCCAGAGATCGTAAGCCCCGCTCCCGGAGTAGGAGGAAACCCTCCAGAAGTAGTACCCGGCACTGGCGTCATAGACCACCGACTCCGACGAGCTGTAGGTCCAAGAACCCGCAACCCGCTGCCACTTCGAGCCGTTCCAGCGGTACAGCTCGAGGTCGAAATCGGTGCCGGCGGCGCCTTCGAGGACACCCTCGTGCTGACCGGCCTCGGAGTAGAAGTAGGTGCCGTTCGGCTGCACCTCGGCGTCACCCTGCTTCAGGCTGCCGCTGTAGTGCTCGCTCGGCGTCGGCTCCTCGCAAGACCAGGTGATCTTGACGAAGCGCAGGCAGAAGAACTCGTTCTGCCCACCGTACTTCTTCGACACCCGGAAGCGCACCTGAGTCTGGCTCGAAATGAAGGCCGAGATATCGAAGCTCCGGCTCTCCTCCACCGTGCCGCTGATCCCGGTGATCACCTCCAGCACCGTCCAGGTCGCACCGCCGTCGTTCGACACTTCCACCGTCACCGCATCGCTCGGATCGACGCCGTAGGCCGTATCGAAGGCGAACTCGAGGGTCGCCGAGTTGGCCCCGGACATGTCGACCTCGCGCGCCACGCTCGGCTCCGTGCCGGTGTTCGGGTAGTCGTCGAGGAACAGGAAGCCGTTGGCGATCCGCACCCGGCCAGCCTGCGGACCCGGCGACGACACGTCGTCCTCGATCCAGTCACCGGCCCAGTCGTCCGGACCGTCGTTGTTGCCGAAGGACACCTGCTTGAAGGAGTCCTTCACCTGGCCGCCGCTGATGCAGATACCGCCCTCGCAGTCGAACACCAGGCCCGCCACCGCACCACTGCCGGTGAAGCGAACCTCGAGCTGCGAGACGCCGTTGGCGCCCAACACCAGCGTCTGCACG
>JBCCHV010000096.1 GCA_039028635.1 Acidobacteriota bacterium | reverse complement strand
GTCGCAGGTTGCTGAAAAAGTTCAGGTTCGAGGACTTCCGGCCCGCGTGGGACCCCGAGCCCAGCGGGCGAGGCGGCGCCGAGGGCGCCGAGGACGGGGGTGAAGGCGCGCGACATGCGCGCGCGCCTGAGGGGGGCGCCTTTTAGCCCCCCTGAAATAAACAGCAGGCGCTGAATAAGTCGTCACGCGACTTTTTCAGCATCCTGCTAGCCGGCGCGGGTGCCGTTGGGGACGGCGGCCTCGGGGGTGGCGAGCACCGGCCGCACGCCGTCGGCGTAGCCGATGTCGAAGAGCATGCCCTCGGAGACCTCACCCATCATCTTCTTGGGCTTGAGGTTGACCACGAAGAGGGCCTGCTGGCCGACCAGCTCGCCGGGGTCCTCGCGCTCGCCCTTGATACCGGCCAGAATGGTGCGCTGCTGATCTCCCAGATCGACCCGCAGACGCATCAGGGACTTCGACTTCGGAACCTCTTCGATGGCGGTGATGGTGCCGACGCGAACGTCGATCTGGTCGAGCACGGAAAAGGCGATGGTGGGTTTGACCGGGGCCGGTTGCATGGTGGGTTTCTCCTCGTCGATCGCAATCAGCAGAGCACGCCACCATTGTAGGACGCCGGGCGATGACCGGCGCTGAAAAAGAGGCCGGGATTCCGGTGGGAAACCCGGCCGAGGAGGTCCGTCGCCAGCGCCCTGATGTCGGCGCCTCGTACAGCGTCCCGCAAGATCGTCAGTCGCCGGGGGCGGCCGTCGGCAAACCGTCGCAGGCGTGCACCAAGGACAGCGCATCGAAGCCGACCGTGTAGCGGTCCTCCGCCGACACCAACGGCGTCACCCAGGCTTGGCCGACACCGCCGACGGGCTCGCCGAAGGCCAGCGAGTGGTTGAGGTCGAGGTAGAGCCAGCCGCTCGCGAAGTCGGTGAAATCGACCTCGCGGCGCTGGGCGCAAAACGGGCAGATGGCGGGGGTTTCCGGCTCGTCGCTCGGCGAAATGCGGCTCTCGGGAACCAGCGCGGGATTGCTGCTTTCGTCGAAGATCACCACCTGTCCCTGGCCCAAGGGCAACGGCGCCGGCAGATTGCCGCAGTCGAAGGGCGTCCCCGCCGTCTTGGGATCGCGCCAGCAGAGCAGATCGGTACCGCCGTCGAAAGGGCCACCGTTGAGGAAGCGCATCGCCATCACCGAGGCCAGCGGCTCGCGCTGGTCGGCGGCGGTGAAGGCGACGGAGGAGCCGTAGAAGGTGTAGTCACCGGGCAAGTACTGGCCAGGGTTGGCCTCGACGTGGACCAGGGTCTCGCCATGGGCAAAGCCCTGCCGCGAATCGATCAAGAAGAAATCGCCCCACAGCACATTGTCGAAGCCGGCGACGTTTTCGAAGTATCCCGGCGTGTCGGGAAAGTCGGTGCTGCACTCCCTCACCACGTCTGCCGTCAGGTAGCCGCGGGCCAGGCGATCGCCCTGGGCGGTGCCGGCACAGAGGCCACCGAAGCGCGCCACCGGCTGCCCCGTGTGGGCTTCTTCGAGCAAGCGCACCAACGAGGGCGGAACGTTGCCGATCGGAAAGCCGCCGCTACAGCTCTCCGGCACCGCATGGGGATCCGAAAAGGCTCCCAACGGGCTGAGCTCGTCAGCGGGCCCGGTCTGGGGCAGCACGCCGGCGAAGACGTCGCGCAGATTGAGGGACTGCACGTCGTAGCCGGAGAGATAGAGGTCGAAATCGATCGTCGGGACCGAGAGATCGGTCCACAAGGTCAAGTGGACCAGCACCGGCGCCGCCGAGCTGTTGTTGATCGACAGGAGCGTGGTGACGCTCTCGGGATCATCGAGATCGACTTCGAAGTAGGGCAGCAACAGGGTCGCCGCCGGCACATCGTCGGCGACGCAGGGCACTGCCTCTGCCGCCATCGCCATCAGAAACAACGCCAACGTCCAGCACGCCACTCTCATCATTCCCGTCGCCTCCCGGTCGTTTCAGGCCCGGCCGCGAAGCGGCCACGACCTTCAAACGCCGCGAGGGCGCAGGTGTGAACTCGGAGTCAGCGGATTCGACGCAGAGGCGGCAGCAGATCGTCCGGCAAGCGGTGATCCTGCCGATTCAAACGGCGCCAGCAGAAGTTCGCCACCAGCTCCTGCGGGTGGCAGCGCCGTGGCTCGTCGATCAGGCCCAGGCTGGCGGCGAGATAGCCCGTCACCTGGGCCGCCTCGCAGCCGCCGTCGCGCAACGCCCGCAGGGTCAGCCCCCGGTCGCGCTTCGAGAGCTTTTCTCCTTCTCCGTTGAGCACCAGGGGCACGTGACCGAAGCGCGGTGCGGCACCGCCCAGGGCCTCGGCGAGCTGGATCTGCCGCGCCGTCGAGGCCAGCAAGTCCTCTCCCCGCACCACCTCGTCGATTTCCATCGCCAGATCGTCCACCACCACCGCCAACTGGTAGGCGAAAAGTCCGTCACGCCGGCGCAGCACGAAATGGCCGACGGTGCGATCCGGCCGCTCCCGCTGCTCGCCATAGAGCAGATCTTCGAACACTACCTCGTCGGCGGCGACCCGGAAGCGCAGTGCCGCATCGGCCACCGCGGCGTCATCCCGCCACCAGCCGGCGCCGAGGTCGCGCGGTCGGAGACGATCCGGATAGGGCGAGCCCTGGGGAGCACCATGGGGCGCTCGCGCGAGATCCTGCAGGTCGCGCCGCGTGCGGCGACAGGGGAACAGCCGCCCCGCCTCGGCGAGGCGGACGAGGGCGTGGCGGTAATGGTCACCGCGCCGCGATTGAGCGTAAGGCCCGAAGGCTCCCTCCTCGCCGCCCTGGCGCCGGCAGCCCTCGTCCCAGTCGAGACCCAGCCAGTGGAGATCCTCCATCCCCGCCTCGGCGGCGCCGGCCATCACCCGCGGCGGATCGAGGTCTTCGAGACGCCACAGAAAGGTACCGCCGGCGGCGCGGATCGACAGCCAGGCGACCAGCGCAGTGCGCGCGCTGCCGACATGGAGGAGGCCCGACGGCGAGGGCGCCCAGCGTCCTCGGGGCCGCTCTCCGGCAGACTCGATTTCGCGCTCCTGCTGTGCCATCGGCCGCGGGATCTAGCCCGCCTTTCTCACGAGGTTTCCTCGCGAGAGGCCGTAGGTTCTTGAAAACGCAAGGCATCCGTCGCTGCCACGACGCCGCCGTACGCGACGTACTGCGAGGAGAGCAGGCGACGGATAACGCAGCAGATTCAGGAACATACGGACGCGCAGCGGAAAGCTCGTGAGAAGGCCGGGCTAGGAATGGGGTTCGGCGCGCGACGCCAAGAGATCGACGAAGGAGGGACGGTAGGACCAGAAAAGGAAGATCACCAGAGCCGCCAGCACCAGGATCAGCGGCAGCATCACCGGCTCGAGGAAGAGATGGAAGAGCACCAGGCTAAGCAGCACCGGCGCCACCACGATCAAGGCCAGGGGCACGAAGCGATCGATCAACAGCAGCGCCCCCGCCGCGATCTGCAGCACCAGCACGACGGTGGTGAAGCCCTGCCGCCGCAAGATCTCCTGCAGGGCTCCGGCGTCACCGCCGAGCTCGGGCATGGGGGCGAAGGAGAAGAAGCCGTTGAGACCGAAGGCGAGAAAGATGCCGCCGACCAGGACCCGCAGAGGCGCCACATAGCGCCTCATGGTGGCGCCCCGAGGAGCAGCTCCGAGAAGCGCTCCGCCGACAGGTTGGTGCCGCACAGAATCAAGGCCACCCGCCGACCTCGCAGCGATTCCCGAAGGGGTCCGAGCAGGGCCGCCGGACCGGCCGCCGCCGCCGGCTCCACGGCCAGCTTGAGATCGCGAAAGAGCAGCCCCATGGCCTGGCGCAGGGCCGCGTCGTCGACCTTCACCAGGCGGGAGACGAAGCGGCGGCACAGGCCGAAGCTGTAGGCCGCGACGTGCGGTGCCCCCAGGCTGTCGGCGATCGTCGCAACGCGCTCGATGGCCTGCGGCCCGCCGGCGGCGAAGCTGCGGTGCATGGTGTCGGCGCCCTCCGGCTCGACACCGATCACCTCGCACTGCGGCAGCCGCTGGCGCACCGCCGCCGCGATGCCGCCGAGCAGCCCGCCACCGCCGGTGGGCACCACCACCGCCTCGAGGTCCGGTACTTGATCGCACAGCTCGAGACCCACCGTCGAGGTCCCGAGGGCCGTCGCCGGACCATCGAAAGGGTGGACGAAAAACCGCCCCTCCTCGCGCTCGATGCGACCGGCTTCCTCGAAGGCCTGGTGAACATTCGCCGCCAGCACCACCTCGCCGCCGAAAGCTCCGCACTTGGCGACCCGGTAGGGGTCGGCGTTGGCCGGCATCACCACCTTGGCGTGGCGCCCGGTGGCGTGCGCCGCGTAGGCGACGGCGATGGCGTGGTTGCCGGCGCTGACCGCCGTCAGCCCCTGCCCTGCAGGGAGATCGAGCACGTTGAGCAGCGCCCCCCGGGCCTTGAAGGTGCCGGTGACCTGCAGCAGCTCGAGCTTGGCGAAGACCTCTGTCTGGGCGCCGAGAAGGGCCTCGAGCTCACCACCGGACCAGCGCCAGACGGGAGTCTCGCGAACCCGCTCCCCGAGGCGCGAACGGGCGGCCCGGGAAGCTTCCAGAGTTGGGATTTCGAGGCTCGCCATGGCAGGGCCCCGACTGTACCAGGCTGAAGCAAAATTCCGACCTGCATTAAATTTTGCCCATCATGATATGCTAATTGAACATCCATCAAAGAAAGGAGGTGATCAGAAGTGATGCAGACTTTCGAGTTTTCAATGTACCAGTCAGTCACAGTAAGCAAGGCGAACGCTTGCATGTGGGAGTAAAAGCCTAATGTCGCCCCCTGATGCCACTGACCTGAACGGCCAGTGGCATCTTGATTGAAATACTATAAATATATAAATGATTCACTTCAATTCAATCGACCGATGTGGGTCACACAAGGCCTCCCTGTATAGGCCCTACCTAGATCTCTCGCCAGCCAGCGCAGGGCCGTTCCACGTTCGCGGAGTCTCTCTTGCCTACGAGAATGCTGCTCGCTGTCAAGAATCCGAACACATCCCCCGCCCCCTAGTGCAAAGCCTAATCTTCAATTCCTTCCGAAGAATTCTGACCAGAGAAACAAGGCTTCCAGAATTCAACATTGAATTCTCAACTGACTTAGCAGAAAACCTCCGAACGCCCCAGTGGGCCAAGCTAACTGAACTCACTCGAGAATATAGATACCTGAGTGATCCGCAAAAAATACTTACAACAAATCTTCTCGTCAAACTCTGCCTTTACAGAGAAGTCATCTGGAAGAATAGGCATATAACACCAACGGACAACCCAGAGAGTTCACTCAAATCCCAGTTAGCCTATAAGATAGCAATTTCCAGATACATGCTGGATCTTGATTACGGAGAAAGCAATGGAGGTCTTGAGCTACTCAAAGCCCTCTCATATGAATGCAAGAAAGGTACGAAAACTCGAGCAGATTCTTTATACCAGCTAGTCGTCTACTACGGAAAGATTGCACCAAACAGAAGACTAGTTTCCGAGCTCGAACCAATGCTCACAGAATCGACTGAGGCTCTTAAAGGCGTGGTCAGTGACCAAGAATACCTAGCTCTAACGAGTAGATGCCATCGGAGCGCCGCCTTTTCCCCAATGCTTCAGAACAACAGGGAGCTCGTCAGATTAAAAATGGACATGGCCGAAGAAGCTGCTCTAGCTATGAGTCGAAAATCGACCCTGGAACGTCTTTGCGCAGATGAGATACTGCAGCCTGTCTACGAGAGTAGATCGAAAGAGGCCATTTGGAACAAGGACTTTGACCTTGCAGAGAGTTGGGCAAGAAAATCTCTCAAAATAGACTCACAAAACCCACGTTCCTGGCTAGAGCTCGGCGAAATTCTCCTTTTAAAATCAAAGATCAAAGACGCCACGAATGCATATCTAAGAGCCAGGTCGCTCGGACCTCCCGGAACGGAGATAGCGACATTCATGGCAGGCCAGTGCTTTGAGTCCCTAGCACAACCCGAACGCGCCCTAGAACTATACCTTGCGGCACTTGAGATTGACCCAGGGGGTCTCACCTCTGCCAAAGGAGCACTTAGAGTCGCCAAGCTCATCGGTAACAGAGCTATTGCATCCTGGGCTGAGTCCCATCTCAACTCGACTCAAGAAATTGCAACTAAGTTGACGCAAAATGTCAACCAAAGGAAGTAGACTTGAATTACATCACTCCTCGGCGTGGTGATCGATGGCCTCGCCGAAGCGGGTGAAGAAAGAGCCCTTTTCGAGCGGGAAGGTCTGGCCCTCGGGGTGCTTCACCAGCACCGGCCCGAGGTAGGCGACGAGTTGCAGGGTGACCACGCCGACCAGCACCGACCAGACGATGAGCTGGCCGAGAAAACGCGCCGAGCCCGCCGCCCGGGTGAGGAAGCGAATGCCGAGGAGCAGCACGACGCCCCACACGAAGCAGTGGAAAAGGGTGACGAAACCGAGATAGCGGCTGCTCACCGAGAACAGCCACACCACCGGCCCCAACGCCACCAGCACCAGGCCACAGAAGGCGGCATAGGCGACCAGCAGGCGCGGCAGCAGCCGGCTCGGCAGCGGTTCTTCGGAGAGCAGGTGGAAGACCACGAAGCTGGGAGCGCAGAGGAGCAATGCCAAGACAGGAATCAGCATCGCCTTGAAGGTCGCTATCAGGACCTGACCTCCCTGCGGCTCGAAGAACCCGGCGAGGGCGCCATAGACGCCGAAGCAGATCAGCGCGCCGATCAACAGGCGGCCGAGCACCCGACCGTCGCCCTCGGCGACAAGCTCCGCGGGGCCGGTCAAGAGACGACCCAAGATTCCCCGCGGCTCACTCCCGGGTTCGGATCTCGGCGGTTGGTTCGCGGCTTGCTCGGTCGGCGGTTCGGACATGGGGCTCCCCCTCTCGGGATGAATCTCGGGATCGGCGCGACGTCGCCAGGTACGGCACGATGTCGCGCCAGATGAACTCATAGACATTGCCGTTCAAGGCGTCTCGACGCAGGAAAGTGACGGGCTCGTAGACGCTGCCGACGAAGGGCCGCAGCGCCCAGGTGACCTCGCCTCCCACCAGGGCCAGAGTGATGACCCAGATCGCGAACAGGCGCCCACCGCGCCAGCCGGACGTGACTCGGCTGCGCCGCCGCAACTGAGCGCGCAGCGCGAAGGTGCCGGCGAGTCCCGCCAGGGCCACCAGCAAGACGTGCAGCAGGTAGAGCAGGTTGTGGGCCGTGCGGGCCTCCGGCGACGGCGCCTCGAAGGTCCAGGTGAAGAGCGCCGCCACCGGCGCCAGGGCGGCCAGCACCAGCGCCATCACGGCACAGGCCGCCAGGTTGAGGCGCACCACTTCGCCGAGGGTGAGGTTCTCGCCCAGAAGGCGCGCCACCAAGGTGTTGAAGAGCAGCGTGAAAGCCGCCGTCAGGAGCAGCGCGAGGGGCAGCTTGAGGGCGGCGTAGAGGGCCAGATCACCGCCGCCCCAGGAGCCCAGGACGGCACCGTAGAGAGCCCCGCCGGCAAGGGTCAGGACGAGATCGCGGGTGGGTCGGGACGGCATCGATCAGGCTCTCGAATCATGGCGCCGGCCCCGTCTCCGACCTCACCGGCGGGCGAGGTCGCGATCGTCGAGATCTTTCGGCAACGGGGTCGGCCGAGCCATCCCACCGCTGGACGATGGCAGCGGTCGAACCGCCGCGAGGCCGAACCGAGGCGGAATATGGCAAGCTCCAGGCATCGCCCGCGAGCGGTTGTCTCGAGCGCCGTCGCTCGTCTACATTGATGCCATGAACAAAGCTGATCCCACCGCCAATGGCTCCATCGTCCTGGTCGACGACGAAGAGGACATCCGCGACACGGTCGGCTTCGCGCTGCGCCGCGAGGGCTACCAGGTCGACGTCTACCCGGACGGCGCCACCGCCTGGGAGACTCTCGAAGGGGCCTTCGAAAACGGCGCCCGCTCGGCTCCCCAGCTCGCCATCTTGGACATCCTGATGCCGCGCATGGACGGCCTCGAGCTCTGCCGCCGGCTGCGCGCCGTCTCGGAGCACCTGCCAATCGTCTTTCTGACCTCGAAGGACGAGGAGTTCGACCGCGTGCTGGGCCTCGAGCTGGGCGCCGACGACTACCTGTGCAAGCCGTTCTCGATGCGCGAGCTGCTCGCCCGGGTCAAGGTGCTCTTCCGCCGCCTGGCCTTGAGCTCGACGCCGGCGCCGGCCGATCGCCTGGTGCAGGTCGGGGCCCTCGAGATGGACCTCGACCGCTACCAGGCGCGCTGGCGGGACACGCCCCTGCCCCTCACCGTCACCGAGTTCCTGATCCTGTGCTCCCTGGCCCGCCGGCCGGGTCACGTCAAGACCCGCCAGCAGCTCATCGAAGACGGCTACCCCCACGACACCTACATCAGCGAGCGCACCATCGACAGCCACATCAAACGGCTGCGCAAGAAGGTGATGACGGCGGCCCCCGAGTTCGACGCCATTGAGACCGTCTACGGCCTCGGCTACCGCTACCGCGAGCTCGAAGCCGGCAGTCCCTGACAGGGCGACGGACCATGCCATTGCGTTCCAGGGGAGGCGCTTGAAGGGCAAGGGGTTGCTATCACCCCTCACCCTCCGACTGCTGGCCTTCAACCTGCTGCTGGTCTTCCTGCCGGTGGCCGGCTTTCTCTCCCTCGACACCTACGAGCGCCAGCTCCTCGACTCCCAGGAGCGCGCCATGGTGCAGCAGGCGCGCCTGATGGCCGCCGCCCTCTCCGGCCGCGGCAGTCTCGACGCCGCCGAGGCCGACCGTCTCCTGATCGAGCTCAACCGCCGCCTCCAGGCACGCCTGCGGGTGATCGACGCCGCCGGCCTGGTGATCGCCGATTCCAGCCGCCTGGGACCGCGCCGCGACCTCAGCCCAACCTCCGCGAAGGCGAGCCGCACCGGCGGCGAGCCCCAAGACCGCCTCTACGAGCTCGCCACCGACGTCTATCGCTTCTACCGGCGGCTGCGCCCGCGACCCGACCTGCCGGGCGCCCAGGCCGGTTTGTACTGGAACGCCGACGCCAACGCACCACTACGTGGACCGGCCGTTCAGGAAGCCCTCGCCGGACGCTACGGCGCCGACCTGCGAGTCATCCCCGGCAGGGGCGTCGACGAGCGCGCCGTGACCATGCTCCACAGCGCCATTCCGATCGTCGACCAGGGCGAAGTCGTCGGCGCGGTTTTGGTGTCGCAATCGACGGCCCGCATCTTGCGCTCCTTGGGGGCCGTACGGCTCAACATCTTCCGCGTCTTCCTCGCCTCGCTGGTCGCCGCCGTGGTGCTCTCCCTGCTGGTCGCCACCACCATCGCCCGGCCGCTGGTGCGCCTGCGCGACGAGGCCCGTGACCTGGTGGATCGCCGGGGCCGCCTCAAGGGTCGCTTCCAGGGCTCCGAAAAAGCCGACGAGATCGGCGACCTGGCGCGCGCCCTCGAAGAGCTCACCCGCCGCCTCGAAGAGCGCGCCCGCCTCACCGAATCCTTCGCCGCCGACCTTTCCCACGAGTTCAAGAACCCTCTCGCCTCCATCCGCACCGCCGCCGAAATGCTCGGCGACGTCGAGCAGCCTGCCGACCGGGAGCGCTTCCAGCAGGTCATCCTCAAACAGGGCAAGCGCCTCGAGCACCTGCTCTCGGCGGTGCGCGAGATCAGCGGCATCGACGCCGGCCTCGAGCAGGGCGAAGTCGTCGACTTCCGCCTCGACGAGCTGCTCCAGGCGGTGGCCGACGGCTATCGCCTGCGCGGCTCCGCCATCGAGCTCGGCGACATCCCGGCGCTGACCATCACCGCCGTCCCCGAGCGCATCGCCCAGGTGGTCGAAAACCTGCTCGACAACGCCCTCAGCTTCTCGCCTCCGGACCAGCCCGTACGCCTCACCCTCGAAGCCGACGGCCACCAGGCGCTGATGACCGTCCGCGACCACGGCCCGGGCATCCCCCCAGAGCACATCGACCGCATCTTCGACCGCTTCTTCTCCTACCGCCAGGACGACCAGAAGAACGGCCACTCCGGCCTCGGCCTCGCCATCACCCGCGCCATCGTCGAGGGCCGCGGCGGCAACATCCAGGCCAGCAACCACCCCCAAGGGGGCGCCCAAGTCCAGGTCCGCCTCCCGCTGGCCGAGGGCTGAGCTCGGTTCCACGGCCACTGGCGAAAACGCTCCAAGACAATCCGGCCGCTCCAAGAGGTCGGTCCCGGCAGCGCACCGCCGCTGCAGGGAATCGTGCGAAAGATCGGGCACAAAAACCCGAAAATGAGCACTAGACGGCGCCAAACAACAGGCCTAGGCTTTCGATCAGCAGGGAAATGGGCACCGATGAACGGGCCCTGATCTCAACCCAGGATGAACGACGATGACCCGCTCTGCCTTCGAACCGAACCCGACGGTCGTTCCTGCAGAGGGCGGCGGGCCTTTTCATTTTGGCTGGATTCGAGGCCTTCAGACCTCTCAGCACTTCCTCCACCGCTATGGCAATGAAAAACCAAGACGACTACGACGCAATCATCGTTGGCGGCGGACCCGCAGGTCTGAGCGCCGCCCTGTACCTCGGCCGTGCGCGCAAGCGCGTTGTCGTGCTCGACCGAGGGAATCCTCGACACGCCGTTTCTCAGGCAATGCACAACTTCCTGACTCGCGACGGCTTGCCACCGGCTGATCTTCGGACGATCGCCTGGCAGCAAATGGCAGCCTACCCATCCGTACAACGGCGGAGCGCCACCGTCGAGCGACTGTCGCGCTCGGGCGAGCGATGGCAGGCGGAGCTGGCAGGAGAAAAAGTGATCACGGCCCGCGCTGCGCTCGTCGCCACCGGCGTCATCGACCAGCATCCGCAGATTCCCGGCTACCAAGAGCGCTGGGGGTCCTCGATCCATCACTGCCCCTTCTGCCACGGCTGGGAAATGCGGGACCGGCCACTCGCTGTCCTCGGCTCCAACGAGTCCGCGGGACATATCGCACCTCTCTTGAGAAGCTGGTCGCGGGATGTGGTGGTGCTCACCCACGGCGAACAACTTCCGAAAGAGACGGCCGAGGCACTGGCTGCGCTCGACATCCCCATCCTCACGTCGCGGATCGAGCGACTTTCAGGACCAGGCTCAGAGCTGCGCGAGATTCTGCTTGCCGATGGAACCGCTCTCGAGCGCGAAGGGCTTTTTGTGATCGCAGAGCAGCGGCAGTGCAGCCTCGTGGCTGACCTCGACCTCGAGCTGGACGAACGTGGATATGTCGTCGTCGACGAGCGTGGCGCGACAGAACATCCCATGCTGTGGGCGGCTGGAGACCTGACCATGCCCGCACAACAAGTGGTTGAAGCCGCGGCCCAAGGCGCACGGGCCGGTGCGAGCATGGCCATCGCGTTGACGGTCGCTCACTGATCACTTGTTCGATGACCCGTCTCAAGACCATTGCGTTGGAGCACCGAACGGTGCACGTGGCCCGGTACTCCCTACGAAAGCCGACGACACCCCAGCCGGTGGCTCATCCAGAAGCCGTACTCCTGACTCTCATCGAAGGACGAGCTTCGATGTGGAGCAACGCGACCTACTCGCTCTCCCAGGGCGACGTACTGCTGATTCCCGAGGGCACGCCCCACTACCTCGTCTCCTGCCAAGACGCGGTCGCCTTGGGCATCGCACTCTGCGCCTCTTGCCTACATCACGCCGCGGGTCGGCTCGACTTTCTGAGCCAGGCGTTCAGGGCCGTGATGCGAGGGGCTTCGGCCCGGCGACAACTCTCTTCGAGCACCCACGCGATGGTGGTCGGAGCGCTGGAGAACATCGAGCACGAGTTGGAGACTAGCGACTCCGGTCATGAGCTCGTCGTCGAGGCGGAGCTGATCCGAATCGCGGTCGCGATCCATCGTGCGAGCGCCACGATCGGCTCCCATGAACAAAGCCATGGTGAGTCACTCTGTTCTCGAGCCTTGGCCTTCATCTCCGCCAATGCACTCGACAGCATCTCGCTGGCCGACGTCGCCCGACACGTGGCTCGGTCACGCTCTCACACCTCCGATACGGTGAAGCGAGAGACCGGGCGCAGTGTCACCGATTGGATCGCTGGCTCGCGCCTCGCCGTGGCTCGGCAGCTCATGCTGGATACCGACGAGACGATCGAGGCGATAGCGTTCCGCGTCGGCTTCGCGAGCCGTTCCCATTTTCACCGCACCTTCAAGCGCTTTCATGGGCACCCCCCAAGCGCATGGCGCCGAGCTCACAGGAGCTAGCCCGCCCTTCTCACGAGCTTTCCGCTGCGAGTCCGTATGTCCCCGAATCTGCTGCGTTTTCCGTCGCCTGCTCTCCTCGCAGTACATAGAGTACGGCTGCGTCGTGGCAGCGACGGGTGCCTTGCATCTTCAAGAACCTACGGCCTCTCGGGAGAAGGGCGGGCTAGATCGCACCCATGCGACCTTTCGACCCACTGAAGTTCCGCAGTGGGGCGATTGCTCCAATTCGCCTCGCCCCGATGGCGAATCAGCAGAGCAGCGCAGATGACTCATTGGGCAGCGACGAGTACCAGTGATTGGTGCTGAGGGCAGAAGTAAAGCGGCGCTCGTGCGCTCAAGAGTCGAGCCGCACAGCACTTCCTCCCCACACCCACGGAGCCGGCCGCATATCCACCGCTCCCCACGCCCAGCGACACCTCCATCCAATTCAACGGAGCCGGCCAGCCCCCGCCGAACGAGCACGGAGCGCAGATGTCTGAGCCCACCAAGAGACCCGAAGCAGAGAACCTTGGAAGACAAATCGCGCCCCCCGAAGCCACCAACCCCCAGGCGAGTTCCGAGCACCGCGCGCAG
>JBCCHV010000095.1 GCA_039028635.1 Acidobacteriota bacterium | reverse complement strand
GGCCCGCCACCGCGGTCCCGCGCCCGAGGGGCCGACACCCAGCTCTACATCGTCGATGCGGCCGGCGAGGCGGTGCCGCCGGGAGCCGCCGGCGAGCTGCTGATCGGCGGTGCCGGCCTCGCCCGCGGCTATCTCGATCGGCCGGCGCTGACCGCCGAACGCTGGGTTCCGGATCCCTTCGGGGGGTGCGGGGAGCGTCTCTACCGGACCGGCGACCGGGTACGCCAGAGGGCCGACGGCGTGATCGACTTTGTCGGCCGGATGGATTTCCAGGTCAAGATTCGCGGTTTTCGCATCGAGCCCGGCGAAGTGCGGGCGGCGCTCCTCGAGCATCCGGCAGTGGCCGACGCTCAGGTCCTGGTGCTCGGTGATGGCTCCGATGAGAAACGCCTGGTGGCCTGCATCGTCGGCGACCAACAGGAGCTCGGCGACTATCTGGCGGGCCGTTTGCCGCGCTACATGGTGCCGTCGGCGTGGGTCTTCTGCGACGCCTTTCCGATCACCCCGAACGGCAAGGTCGACCGCATCGAGCTCGGCCACCGGGCGGCCATCGCCGTCGCCCAGGAAGTCGACCGGGACGGCACCGCCGATCGTCCGCGCAGCCCGCGGGAGGAGATGCTGGTGGCCCTGTGGGGCGAGATTCTCGGCCACCACCGGGTGGGGGTGCACGACAGCTTTTTCGACCTCGGGGGGCACTCCCTGCTCGCCACCCGGCTGGTGGCTCGCCTGCGCGCTCGCTTCGGGGTCGAGGTGCCCTTGTCGCAGCTATTCGCGGCACCCACCATCGCCGATCTGGCGTCCTTCCTGGACCAGGCATCCGGCGGTGCCGCCGAGGGGCCACGACGGGAGCCCGTCGTGGGGCCCGTCGAGCTGTCGCCGGCCCAGCGCCGGCTGTGGTTCCTGGACCGCCTCGATCCGGAATCGTCGGCGTACCACATGCCGAGTGAGTTCGAGGTCCGGGGGGAGTTCGATGGCGCCGTCTGGGCGGTCGCCTGTCGCCGACTGGTGGAGCGCCACCAGGTGTTGCGCTGTGCCATCTCGGAGGCGGGCAGTGGTCGGCCGCTGCAGATCCCGGCGACGGTCGCCGCCGGCATCGACCTCAGCGCGCTACCTCCGACCCGCCGTCGCGCCGAGGCCGATCGCCTCACCGCGGCGGAGTGCTTCCGGCCCTTCCGTCTCGCCGCCGGTGAGGTCTGTCGCTTTCGCTGGCTGCGCCTCGAGGCACAGCGCCACCGCCTGCTGTGGGTGTTCCATCACATCGCCAGTGACGGCTGGTCCCTGGGCGTCGTCGATGCGGAGCTCAACCGACTCTACGGGGCCTTGCGCGGCGGCGAGAAGGCCGACCTCGCGCCCCTGCCGCTGCAGTACTCGGACTACGCTCGCTGGCAGAATCGCCGCCTCGACGAGACCACCGTCGAGAAGCTCTTGCAGCGGCCCCTGGCTCGGCTGGCCGATGCCCCGACCCTCGAGCTGCCCCTCGACCGGCCCCGGCCGGCGCAGCGCTCGCCGCGCGGGGCGAGCCTGCGGTTCGCGCTGCCCGGAACCGCCGTCGCCGCCCTCGAGGCCTATGGTCGCAGCCGCGGCGAAACCCTCTTCGTCACCTTGGCAACGGCTTACTTCGCTTTCCTCGGGCGCTGGACCGGGCAGTCCGACATCGTGCTCGGAACCCCCGTCGCCGGGCGCGATCATCCCGACCTCGAAGGCCTGGTCGGCTTCTTCGTCAACACCCTGGTGCTGCGCCTCGAGGACACCCGGCGAGGCAGCTACGAGGAGCTTCTCGGGCGTCTACGGGTGATTTTCCTGGAAGCCTACGACCATCGCGAGCTGCCCTTTGAAACGCTCGTCGAGGAGCTCTCCCCAGAGCGCGATCCGTCCCTCACCCCGCTGATTCAGGCGGTCTTCTCGCTGCAGCCGCCGGCTCCCGCGCCGGTGCTCGGAGAGACCGTGGTGAGGCGTCGAGAGATTCCGTCGCGCCACGCCAAGTTCGATCTCACCTGCGCCCTCGACGGCGACGGCCGGGGTACCCTCGAGTACGCCGCCGATCTGTTCGATCGCACCACCATCGAGCGTCTGGCGAGCCAGCTCGGTCGCTGGATCGAGGCCCTCGCCGCCGCGCCCACGGTTCCCCTCGCGGAGCTCGATCTGCTGTCCTCTGGAGAACGCCATCAGCTCCTCCGGGAATGGGCCGTCGAGCTGCCGGCGGTGGCCGAGGGGACGGTTCTGGCGCTCTTCGCGGAGCAGGCGCGGGAGCGTCCCGACGGGCTCGCCATCAGCGCTGCCGAAGGCAGCCTGAGCTACGGCGAGCTGCAGCATCGAGCCGCCATCGGAGCCCGGGCCCTGGTGGCGGGCGGACTGCGTCGCGGCGAGGTGGTGGCGCTGGTGATGCCGCGCTGCCCGCAGCTGATCGAAGCCGCCCTCGCCGTGCTGATGGCCGGCGGCGCCTATCTTCCGATCGCTCCCGATCTACCGGCCGAGCGCATCGCCTGGATGATCGCCGACAGCGGTGCTCGGCGGCGTTTCACGGTCGCCGCGGCGGGTGCCGAGGGCCTCGAGATCGGGGTCGAGAGCTGGCCGCCGGCGCCCGCCGAGGGAGCGGTCCGGCTGCCGGATGTGACCCCGGACGATCTCGCCTACGTCATCTATACCTCCGGCTCGACCGGTCGCCCCAAGGGCACCCTCCTGGCCCAGCGCGGTCTGCACGGGCTGGTGCGTTGGCACCACCGCAAGTTCGCGCCGCGACCCGGCGAGCGCTCCTCGTTGGTCGCCGGCGTGTCCTTCGACGCTTCCGTCTGGGAGACCTGGAGCGCCCTCTGCCATGGGTTGACGCTGGTGATCCCGCCCTCCATCTCCCTCGAACGGCTGCTGCCGTGGATCGAGCGCGAGCGCCTCGACACGGTCTTCCTGCCGACCCCCGTCGCCGAGGCGGCGATGGCGCAAGCAGGCTGGCGACCGCAGTTCCTGCGCTACCTGTTCGTCGGCGGTGATCGGCTGCACCGCTCGGCGCCGGCCGACGCCGACTATCGGCTGGCCAATCTCTACGGCCCGACGGAGGCGACGGTGATCACCGTGGCGAGCCAGGTCGAAAGCGCGGAGCGCGGCTTGCCGCCCATCGGTCGGCCCCTCGACGGGGTGACGGTGCGGGTGCTCGACGGCGCGGGCAACGCCGTTCCGGTGGGCGTCTCCGGCGAGCTCTTGCTGGGCGGCGACGCCCTCGCCTGGGGTTACCTCGGTCGACCCGGGCTGACCGCCGAACGCTTCGTGCCGGACCCTCTCGGTGATCCGGGGGCGCGGCTCTATCGCACCGGCGATCTCGCCCGCTGGCGCGCCGATGGCGAGCTGGAGTGCCTCGGCCGGGTCGATCGCCAGGTGAAGGTGCGGGGGTTCCGCCTCGAGCTCGGTGAAGTCGAGGCGGCGCTGGCGGAGCACCCGGCGGTGCACGAGGTGGTGGCTCTGGTGCTGAGCTCGCCCCAGCGGCTGGTCGCCTTTGTCTGCGGAGACGACATCCCGGATCTCGCGCCGTGGTTGCGCGACCGCCTGCCGGCGCCGGCGGTGCCCCAGCCGGTAGTGGTTCTGCCAGAGCTGCCCAGGACCCCCAACGGCAAGGTCGATCGTCGCGCTCTGGCGGCGCGGGCGCTGCCCATCGAGTCGGGCACCGGTCGCCGCGTCCGCACGCCGACGGAAGAGATCCTGGCGGGGTTCTGGTGCGAGCTCCTAGAGCGGGAGGAGGTCGCCGCCGACGCCGATTTCTTCGCCCTCGGCGGCCACTCGCTGCTGGCGGCCCGGCTGGCGGCGCGCCTGGAGGCGACCTTCGGCCGGCCGGTGTCGCTGGCGCGCTTCTTCGCCGCCCCGACCCTCGAGGCGCTGGCCCGGGAGATCGATGCCGGCGGCGGCGCCACGGTACCGCCGGCGATTTCGCCGGTGGATCGATCGCGCCCCCTGGCCCTTTCCTTCGCGCAACGGCGGCTGTGGTTTCTCGACCGCCTGGAACCGGGCTCCCCGGCCTACAACGTGCCGCTGGCCTTGCGCCTCGAGGGCGACCTCGACGTCGCCGCCCTGCGGGCCACCCTGGGGGCGATCGTGGCACGCCACGAGTCCCTGCGGACGGTGTTTCAGACCCACGACGGCGAGCCCTACCAGCGAGTTCGGCCGTCGGCGCCGCCGCCGCTGCCGGGAATCGACCTCCAGGCCCTGCCGCCGGAGCGCCGCTGGCCGGAGGCCCACCGCTGGGCCAGTCTCGAAGCGCGGGTCCCCTTCGACCTCGAGCGTGGGCCCCTCTGTCGCTTCACCCTGCTGCACCTCGAAAGCGGGCTAGGACTCCTCCTGTTCACCCATCACCACGCCATTTCGGACGGCTGGTCGACGGGTATCTTCCTGCGCGAGCTGGGCCTTTTCTACGGCGCGGCGCGCCGCGGTGAAAGCTCACCCTTGGCGCCCCTCACCGTCCAGTACGCCGACTTCGCGGCCTGGCAGCGGGGCTGGCTGATGGGAGACGAGCTCGAGCGGCAGGTCGACTTCTGGCGTCACTCCCTGGCCGATACGGAGCGCCTGGAGCTGGCCACCGACCGACCGCGACCGGCGGTGCGCAGTACCCTCGGAGCGGTGCATCGCTTCCCGGTGGCCGAGGACGTCAACGCTGCCATCGCGGCCCTCGGCCAGCGCCTCGGGGCCACCCCCTTCATGATCTTGCTGGCGGTGTTCGAGGTGCTGCTGCGCCGTCGCACCGGTCAGCGGCGGCTGTCCGTCGGCACCCCCGTCGCCGGCCGCCGGCGACCGGAGACGGAGCCGATGATCGGCTTCTTCGTCAACACCCTGGCGCTGCGCGCCGATGTCTCCGGCGAGCCGACCTTCAGCGACCTCGTCGGCCGGGTGCGGCAGCACGTCCTCGATGCCTTTGCGCACCAGGACGTGCCCTTCGAGAAGCTGGTCGAAGAGCTCTCGCCGCAGCGCGATTTGGCGCACACGCCGCTCTTCCAGGTGATGTTCATTCTGCAGAATCTCGACCTCGGCGAGATGGACTGGCCGGGGGTCGAGGTGACCCCAGTACCCCTCGACCTGACGACCTCGAAGTTCGATCTCACCCTCGCCCTGCACCAGCCCGACGGCGGCCTCGCCGGCCATTGGGCCTATCGCCGGGATCTCTTCGACGAGACCACCATTCGTCGTCTCGCCGGCCAGTACGTGCAGCTCCTCACCGCCGCCGTCGCCGATCCCGAGGGCGCCATCTCGGCGCTGCCCCTGCTCAGCCCCGGCGAGCGCCACCAGCTGCGCCGCGAGTGGAACGATGCGGGGCCCGACTACGCCGTCGACGACGACCCCTGGGCGATGGTGCGGGCGGTCGCCGAGCGCTGGCCCGACCGGGTCGCGCTGGTGGACCCCGAGGGCCAGGTGAGCTACGGCGCCCTGGTGACCGCCGCCGATCGCCTGGCGCGTCGCCTGCGGGCGCGAGGCGTGGCGATGGAGGAGCCGGTGGCGGTCTACCTCGAGCGCCGCGCCGACATGGTGGTGGCACTGCTGGCGGTGCTCGCCGCCGGTGCCGCCTACTTGCCCCTCGATCCGAGCTATCCGCTGGCTCGTCTGGAGCACATGATCGCTGACTCGCGGGTGCGCTTCGGGCTGCGGCGGGAGCCCGGACCGGAGGTTCCTCCGGGAGCGCTCGACTGGCTCTCGGTGACGCCCTCGGTGCCCGACCAGGTGGCGCTGCCAGCGCCGGCCGAGGCCGACCCCGCCGCTGCCGCCTACATCATCTACACCTCCGGCTCGACCGGGCGTCCGAAGGGCGTCGTGATCAGCCGGCGCTCGCTGGCGCGGCGCCTTTCCTACGCTCGCGCCCACGACTTCTCGGCCCAGGACACCTTCCTGCAGAAGACCAGCATCAGCTTCGACGTCTCGGTGCTGGAGATCTTCGGTCCGCTGGTGGCCGGTGGCCGGGTGCTGCTGGCGAAGGCCGGCGGTGAGCAGGACCCGAGCTACCTGATGGACGCGATAGCGCGCCATCGGGTGACCCAGGCATCCTTCCCGCCGACCCTCCTGGAGGTGCTGCGGGACGAGCCCGATTTCGCCCGGCTCGATGCTCTCCACACCCTGATCACCGGCGGTGAGACGGTGCCACCGGATCTGCCCGGCAAGGTCTTGGAGCGGCTGCCACGGGTCGCCGTCCTGAACCGCTACGGCCCGACCGAGACCACCGTGTCGGTGTCGTCCTGGCGCTGTTCGCCGCAGCCGTCGTCGGCCTCTCTGCCGATCGGTCGTCCCACCGCCCGGGCCCGCTTCCATTTGCTCGATCGCGCCGGCCGGGAAGTGCCGGTAGGGCAGCCCGGAGAGGTCCATCTCGGCGGCGAGGGGGTGGCCCGGGGCTATCTGTCGCGGCCGGCTTTGACGGCGCAGGCCTTCGTTCCCGACCCTTGGGGGCCGCCGGGGGCGCGCCTCTACCGCTCCGGTGATCTCGCCCGCTGGCGGGCCGATGGCGTGCTCGAGTTCGTCGGCCGCGCCGATCGCCAGGTCAAGGTGCGGGGCTTCCGCATCGAGCCGGGTGAGATCGAGGCGGTTCTGAGGCGCAGCGCGGCGGTGCGCGAGGCAGCGGTTGTCGACCTGCCGGATGGTGCCTCGCGCCGCCTGGTCGCCTTCTGGGTGCCGGACGCGGCATCGCCGGCGGCCGCCGCCGACCTCGAGGCCGAGGTGCGCCGCGAGCTGCCCGAGCACATGGTGCCGTCGGCCTTCGTCGCCCTCGACGCGCTGCCGCTGTCGCCGACCGGCAAGATCGATCGCCAGGCCCTCGCCGACCTCGAGCTACCGGCGGCGCCCGGCGGCGAGCGGGTGGCCCCCCGCAGTCGTCTCGAGGAGCGCCTGCTGAAGCTGTGGGAGGAGTGCCTGAAGACCTCGCCGTTGGGAATCACCGACAGCTTCTTCGCCCTTGGCGGCCACTCTCTGCTGGCGGTGCGATTGGCGCGCCGCATTGAGGAACAGCTGGGGACCCGAATCGCCCTGGCGACGCTGTTCCAGAACCCCACCGTCGGCGAGCTGGCGCTGGTTCTCGAGGGGCGAGCGGAGACCTCCGGGCAGCTCGTGACGCTGCGCGCGGCGGGCAGCGATTCCCCCTCGGCCGGGCACCCCTCCGCCGGGCGCCCCTCGCCGTGGTACTGGGTTCATCCGGTGGGTGGGAGCATCGCCTGCTATCTGCCCTTGGCGCGGCGTCTCGAAGCGCCCATGGGCGCCTTCCAGGCGCCCGGCATCGAGGTCGGCGAAAGGCCTCGGGAAAGGGTCGAGGAGCTCGCCGAGCTCTATGTCGAGGAGCTGGTGAACCGCCGCCCCGAAGGTCCCATCTTGCTCGGTGGTTGGTCCTTCGGAGGCGTGGTGGCCTACGAGATGGCGCGCCGCCTGGCGGAGCGTGGCCGGACCCCGGAGCGATTGGTGCTGATCGATGCCCAGGTGCCGACGACGCGGCGGCCACTGCGCGAGGTCAGTCTGTGGAAGGCCTTCCTGCTCGACCTCGGAGTCGAGTCCCGGGCCGGCGAGCGGCCCGGCGATCTCGACGCATTGGCGGCCCGCGCCAGCGGTCTGCCCGGCGGCGACGAGCTGGCTCGCCTCTACCGCGTGTTCCGCGCCCACGCCCAGGCGTTGCGTCGTTATCGCGGCGGGCCGTACACCGGATCCACCCTGCTGGTGCTGCCGGCGGGGCAGGGCAAGCCGGCTCCCTGGCGGCGCTGGATCGGCTCCGCCCTCGACGAGCTCGTCCTGCCCGGCGATCACTATTCGATTCTCACCGCCGACGGTTTGGTGCCCGCCCTGGCGCGCCGGCCACCGGCCCTCGACCGGCCACGCCGCTGAGGAATTTGCGATGACCATGTTGCTGCGCGATCTTCGTTTCGCCGTTCGGGCTCTGCTGCGGCGCCCGGGCTTCTCTCTCGTCGCGGTGCTCTGTCTGGGTTTGGGATTGGGCGCCGTTTCGACCCTCGCTGGGTTGGTCGACGCGGTCTTGCTGCGACCCTTGCCGTTCGCCGATGCCGAGCGCGTGGTGATGGTGTGGAACCACTTTCTGCAGAAGGAGCTGCCCGAGTTTCCTTCCTCCGGCGTCGAGTTCGAAGACCACCGCCGCGACAACCGCGCCTTCGAGCACGTCGCCGGCCTGTTGCCCTGGGACTTCAACCTGAGCTCTTCCGGCGACGAGCCGCAGCGCGTCGAGGGGATTCGCGCCTCGGCCGCTCTGTTCTCCATCCTGGGGGTCGAGGCCCAGGTCGGTCGCACCTACACGCAGCGCGAAGAGGAGACCCAAGAGCGGGTGGTCGTGCTGAGCCACGGCCTCTGGCAGCAGCGCTATGGCGGTGGCGACGGCGTCCTCGATGAGAGTCTCGAGCTCGATGGCCTGGCGCACACCATCGTCGGCGTGCTGCCGGCGGATTTCGACCTCGAGATCGTCGAGGCCGACGTCTGGGTTCCGTTCACCCCCAATCCGGCGATTCCCCGCTTCATGCGCGGCGTCCAGCTGATGGCGCGCCTGAGTCCCGAGCTCAGCTTGCAGCAGGCCCAGGCCGAAACGGACGTCTTCGCCCAGCGCCTGCAGCGCGACTATCCCGGCATCTACCAACCGGGAAGCGGCTGGGGGATTCACCTGACGCCGCTGCGCGACGAGATCGTCGGCGATGTGCGGCCCCTCCTGTGGCTGCTGCTGGCGGCGGTGCTTCTGGTGTTGCTGATCGCCTGCGCCAACGTCGCCAATCTGCAGCTCACCCAGGCATCCCTGCGCGGTGGCGAGATGGCGGTGCGCGCCGCCCTCGGTGCCGGCCGGCGGATTCTGCTGCGCCAGCTGGTGGTCGAGAGCCTTCTGCTGGCGACCGCCGGAGGCCTCTTCGGGGTCGCCCTGGCGGCGCTTTCGATCCGCATGCTGCGCCTCCTCGACGCCGGCGGGATTCCGCGCCTCCACGAGGTCGCCCTCAACCCTCGGGTTCTGCTGGTGGTGGCCCTGGTGACGGCGCTGGCGGGAGTGCTGGTCGGCGTCTGGCCGGCCTTGCGGCTGTCGCCGTCGCGGTTGCAGGCTCTGTTGCGCGGCAGCGGCCGCGGCGGCGATGGTGCGGCCGCCGGCAAGGCGGTGCGCTCCGGTCTGGTGGTGGCCGAGATCGCCTTGGCGATGACGGTCTTGATCGCCGCCGGCGTGATGGTGCGCAGCCTGCACCGCATGAGCCAGTCCGATCCCGGTTTCGAGGCCGCCAATCGCCTGACTCTGCAGACCGTGCTGTCGCGCACCGCCTACCGCCCGGCGGAGCGCAAGGTGGAGTACTACCGCGCTCTCCTCGAGCGCCTCGAGCGCCTGCCCGGGGTGGAGGCGGCGGCGGTGGTCTCGCACCTGCCGGGCTCCGGCAAGCTCGGCTTCCGCGGTGTCCCGGAGGTCGAGGGCAAGATTCCGGAGCCGGGAACGCCGACGCCGGCGGCGGGGATTCGCATGATCAGCCCGGGCTACTTCGACACGATGGCCATCCCGCTCCTCGGCGGCCGCGATTTCGGCGTGTCGGATGATGCCCAGGGGACTCCGGTGGTGATCATCGACCGGGCCGTGGCGGAGCGCTTCTGGACCGCGTCCACGGCCATCGGTCAGCGCCTCAACGTGCCCGGATTGCTCGACGAGCCGCGCCTGGTGGTGGGAGTGGTGGGGGAGGTCAACCATCATGGCCTGCTGGGGGCGCCGGAAGAACAGATCTACGTTCCCTACCCGCAGTTCCCGACCTTCGATCTGGCGCCGGTGCTGCGCACCTCCGGCGACCCGATGGCCTTGGCCGAGGCGTCGCGACGGGTCCTCCTCGAGGTCGATCCGGCGCAGCCGGTGGAAGATCTTCGGCCCCTCGACGCGCGCCTGGTCGATTCCATCGCCCAGCCACGCTTCCAGGCCTTGCTCTTCGCCCTCTTCGGCGGCGTCGCCCTCACCCTGGCGCTGGTCGGGGTCTACGGGGTGATGGCCTTCGCCGTGTCACGCCGCACCCGCGAGCTCGGCATTCGGCTGGCTCTGGGAGCGCGCCGTCAGGGCATCCTCAAGCTGGTGCTCGGTCAGGGCCTGCGGCTGGCGCTGATCGGTGTGGCGATTGGTGGACTGCTCTCCTGGCTCGCCCTGGGCGCCGCCGAGGGCGCCTTCGGACAGCTCGTCGGCGGCCTCGAGGTGCGCGACCTGACGACTTTCCTGGCGATTCCCGTGCTGCTGGCCACCATGACCCTGCTGGCCTGCTACCTGCCGGCCCGCCGCGCCACCCGCATCGATCCGGTGGCGGCGCTCCACCATGAGTGAGAGCCTCGCCGAGGCGACCGTCGGCGATTCACCGCGCCGCCGGACCTTTCTGGCGATGTGGGCCGGTCAGGTGGTGTCGATCTTCGGTTCCCGCCTGACCGCCTTCGCCCTCGGCGTGTGGGTGTTCGAGCAGACCGGTTCGGCCACCTGGTTCGCGGCCGTCGCCCTGGCGACCAATCTGCCCGCCATCCTGATTTCGCCGATCGCCGGAGCCTTCGTCGATCGCCACGATCGCCGGCGGGTGATGATGCTGTCGGACGCCGCCGCCGGAGTGGCCAGCTTCGTCTTGCTCGGCCTGGTGCTGAGCGACCGCTTGGAGATGTGGCATCTCTACGCCATGGCGGCGACGGTCAGCCTGTGTGGCGCCTTTCAGTTTCCGGCCTTTTCGGCCTCGGTCACGCTGCTGCTGCCGAAACAGCAGTTCGCCCGCGCCAGCGGCATGGTGCAGCTCGGCCGCACCGGTGCCGACGTGGTGGCGCCGTTGGCCGCTGGCGCGCTGCTGCCGATCGCCGGCCTGGCCGGCGTGATCGCCCTCGACCTGACCACCTTCCTGGTCGCCCTCGGCATCCTCTTCTGCTTGCGGGTACCGTCCCCCGAGCGTCGACCGTCGGCGGCCAAGGCGGCGCTGCTGCAGGAAGCCAAGGTGGGTTGGATCTACATCCGCGAGCGCCCCGGGTTGCTGCGCCTCCTCGGCCTGATCGCGGTGCTCAATCTGTGGATTCCGCTGGCTCTGGTGTTGACCACTCCGATGGTGCTGGGCTTCGCCGGCGTCGCCGAGCTCGGTCTGGTCTTGGGTCTCGGATCCGGTGGAGCACTGGCGGGGAGCTTGGTGCTGACCGCCTGGGGCGGCCCACGGGACAAGATACGGGGTCTCCTGTCCTTCACTCCCGCCGTCGCCCTCGGCCTCACCCTCGCCGGGCTGCGTCCTTCGGTGGCGCTGTCCGCCGTCGGTCTGTTCGGCGCCATGTTCTTTCTGCCACTGATCAACGGTTGCAGCCAGGCCGTCTGGCAGAGCAAAGTGCCGCCGGAGCTCCAGGGCCGGGTTTTCGCCGTCCGGCGCATGATCGCCCAGGCGACAGCGCCGCTGGCCTTCGTCCTCGCCGGGCCGCTGGCCGATGGTGTTTTCAGCCCCTTGCTCCTGCCCGGTGGTGCCGCCGTGCCTACGCTGGGCGCCTGGTGGGGCGTCGGTCCGGGGCGCGGCATCGGATTGCTGTTCGCGCTTCTCGGGGTTTGCCTGCTGGCCCTGGGAGTGGCGGCGCGGGCCAGCCGGCGTCTCACCGCCCTCGAGGAGGAGATCCCGGATGCGGTGCCGGCCCACTGAGTGGATCTGGTGAGGCGGGTCCGAGGCGCCGGTGACTCAGTCTGCGCTCAGCGCCTGCAGGCCGGAGCGCGCCAGTACCTGCGACCAGGGAAACAGCGGCCCGGGATCGATCTTGCGGCGCACTTGGCGTCGCGGGTCGTCGCTCGCCGCCACCCGACCGCGATCGAGGTCCGAGTGTCGCGCCAGCCGAGTGAGGGCTGGCAGCGCCTGCCGCAGGTGAGCGAGGAGCGCTTCGAGGGCCGCGAGCTGCTCGCGGCCATAGGGCTCCTCGGGCTGCTGGTGGCGGCTGTCGAACCAGTGCGGGTAGCGTCCGGCGTTGACCAGCTCGATGCCCACCGACCGCTGGTTGTAGGCGATGCAGTGATGGGCGACGCGCGATTCTTCGACCCAGCGCTCGATGTCGCCGGTGCGGTCGATGTAGTAGTGACCGGAGACGCCGGTGCCGGAGCCTTCGAAGTGAATCTTCTCGCCATAGCGGCGGGCGGTGGTCAGGTCCGGCAGCTCGGTGCAGTGCAGCACCACCAGGTCGATGGTCGCCGGATCGCGAGCCTCGAGACCTCGACAGTAGGGCAGCGGGCGGTCGACGAATACAGCCATGACCCCGAAAGATAGTGCAAGAGGAGCCCGCTATGAAGCTGCCGACGGAGTTCGAGCATTTTCGCGCTGATTTCGGCGACCAGCGCCTGCACTGGGTGGAGCAGGGCGCGGCGGTCGACGGCAGCGTCCTGCTGCTGCACGGCTGGCCCGGTTTCTGGTGGGAGTACAGCCGCGTCCTGGCGGCTCTGCCGCCGAGCTGGCTCGCCCTGGTGCCGGATCTGCGCGGCTGCGGTGAGAGCGCCAAACCGGACGTCGCGGATCTCGCGGCCTATCGCCTGGAGCGAGTGGTCGACGATCTCCTGGCGCTGATCGACCGGCGCGGCCGCGGGCCCCTCTGGCTGGTCGGCCACGACTGGGGCTCGATGTTGGTCCACAAGCTGCTGCGGCGACGCCCCGAGGCCTTCGCCGGTGCGGTGTTGGGCAATCCGATCGTGCCCGGCTTCGCGCGCTACTTCATGGCGCTGGAGCACCAGCCCGAGAGCTGGTACGCGCACTTCCACCAACTGCCGATGGCGGCCGACCTGGTGGCGTCCAGTCGCCGGGCCACGGAGGTCTACCTGGAGCACTTCCTGAGCCATTGGGCCGGCTCGGCGAGCGCCTTCTCACCCGCCGAGAGGGCGGTGATGGTCGACAACATGCGGCGTCCGGGCAACCTCGCGAGCGGTTTCGCCTGGTACCGCGCCAACCTCTCCCTGGCGGGACCGCCGCCCTGGCGAGAGGTGGACCAGGTGAGGTCGGACCTGCCCGTCGAGGTGCTCTGGGGAATGGCCGATCCGGTGATTCCCGCCGCCGCCCGCGAGCTGGTGGCGAGCTGCTACAGCCACTTCCGCCTCACCGAGCTGACCGACGTCGGCCACTTCGTGCCCTGGGAGGCGCCGTCCGAAGTGGTGGCGGCGCTACGACGTCTAGCAGGCTGCTGAAAAAGTCCGCTTCGCGACTTTTCCAGCGCTGCTAGCTGTTTTTTCCGAGAGGGGCTGCGCGCCCCTGACTGCGCGTCCCGGGCTGAGCGCCCCTCTCCGGCCCAAGAAGCGCGGTTCTTGGGCCTCCTCTCCCGTCGCGGCGGC
>JBCCHV010000094.1 GCA_039028635.1 Acidobacteriota bacterium | reverse complement strand
GGGGCGGGGCGCCGCCGGCCGGCCGGGGCGCATTGCGCCCAGATTAACTTGCTGGTCCTGGTTCGGGGTCTCCAAAAGGCCCCGCCGCCCCCGGCCCCCTACCGGGGGGCCGGGGGGTTTCCCCCCCCGCGACGGGAGAGGAGGCCCAAGAACCACGCTTCTTGGGCCGGAGAGGGGCGCTCAGCCCGGGACGCGTAGCCCCTCTCTGAAAAACAGCTAGCAGCGCTGGAAAATCCGCAAAGCGGACTTTTTCAGCAGCCTGCTGAAAAACTCTTGACTGGGAGCATCTTTGGTCTTCAAGAGCTTCCGAGCCCGAGGGGCTGGCCGCCCGCGACGAGGCGGCGGCAAAGCCGCCGAGGACGGGGCCGCCCTGGACGGGGGTGAAGGCGCACGACATGTGCGTCGCCGGGCCGCGCAGGCCTGAGGGGGGCGCCTTTAGCCCCCCTGGCCGGGCGCCCCTGAAACAAACAGCAGGCGCTGAAGAAGCCGCCACGCGGCTTTTTCAGCAGCCTGCTAGCTCGGGCGGAATCTCAGGGTGCGGTCGCGCCGGGCTTGGCGCAGGTAGGTGGCGACCTCGCGTACGAGGGCGGCGTCGGCCTGACGCAGGGCGACCGATTCGCGGAACAGGATGAGCGCCGTGATCATCCCCTGATGGAGCGAGCGGGCCTGGAAGATGGGCAGCATCTCCTCGACCAGGCCCTGCATGCGGAACGGGTCGCCGGACTCGAGGTATAGGGCGGCGAGGTCGAGGGAAAGGAGCGCCGCATCGTAGGCCATACCGCGCTCGAGGAAACCCTGTCGAACCTGGCGCAGCCCTTCTTCGGCCTGGCGGTGCCGACCGAGCTCGAGGTTGATCTCCGCCACCAGCCAGTCGAGGCGCAGCAGATTGATGCTGTCGCCGAGGCGCTCGAAGAGGCGCCGTATGTCGGCGACCAGAGCGTGGGCGGCGATGCTGTAGCCGGTGCGGTTGAGGGCATTGATGATGTTGTAGGCGCACAGCACGAAGGTGCGCACGTCTTTTTCCGGGCGCAGCAGGGGCACGGCTTCGCGCAGGGCCCGGAGGGCGCTCTCGGGACGGTCTTCGAAGAGCAGGAAGCTGCCCTTGACCACCAGCGCACGTCCCAGGCTCGAACGAGTGCGGGACTGGCGGTAGACCTCGATCGCCTCGTCGAGGCGCCGATGAGCTTCCGGAAAGCGCTGTTGGTCCTTGAGGAGGGAAGCCTCGAGCTCGGCGACGCGCGCCGCCAGCAGCGGCTTGCCGGTGCCGCGGCGGAGGAAGCTATGGGCCTTGCCGAAGGCCTGCTCGGCGCTCAGAGGGTCGCCATGGACCCGCTGGGCGTTGCCGTAGCGGGCCCAGCAACGGGCTCGCAGATCGCAGGTTAGGCTGGGGCCGTGGCGGTCGACGGGTAAGGCCTCGGACACCGCGACCGCGAGCTCGGTGAGGGCCAGAGCGCCCTCGACGTCATCGAAAATGCTCGAGCCGGCTTCTTCGAGAAGGGTCTCGGCGAGCGCCCAGCGGTGGAACTTGGGATCCTTCTGGATCTGCTGCAGCCGAAGCGGTGCAGAACGAGACGAGAGCTCAAGAAGAAGACTGCGTCCTTGCTCCCCGGGATCGGGAACAGTGCGCGGGACTTCGGGCTCTGGCGTCGCGGTCGTCATCTATCGTAGGAACGGGCGCAAAGAAGTTTCAACGGACCGGTTCTAACGGGTAGTACGACCACCAGCGTTCAGGGTTTACGGTTGGCACGTCGGCGAGCCGGATCAGTGCTCGGGCTTGTCGGCTTGGCCGCCGTTGGGGTCGATGCCCGAGCCCGGGGAATCCTTGGGGGCACCCTTCTTGCCGATGATCGACGAGCGGACCCAGTCCCAGATGACCTCGATCGACTCCAGGACATCGAGGGGCTGCTCACGCTCGATGCGGCTTTCTGCCCGGTCCGTCGACGAGACTCCCGAATCGGCGGTCGGCGTCGCGAGGATGGGCAGGGAGAGGAGTAGGGCGGCGGATGTCAGTAGGACGAGCTTGGGGAGCAACTTCTTCAGCATCGCTAGTTTCCTCCAGGATGCAATCCAGTCAGCGAGGCGAGTCTGCATGTCAGTCTAGCATGACAGGCTCGCGTCCTTGGCCTGGCCTCGAGGTGGAGGCCCTACCAGCAATTACGGCTTCGGCCCCGTAGGAGACTGGTCTGCGCCCTGGCGCCGGACCTTGCGCAACGACCCTTCGCGTCGGGTGACCCGGTGCTGGTCGAGATGCTCGAGGAGTGGCACGGCCCACTTGCGGCTGAGGCCGCTCCAGGCGGTGAACTCGGAAACCCGGAAATTATCCAGCGGCGAAGCTCGGAGGCGTTCGACGAGGTCCGCGATGGCGCGGCTCGCCACCACCAGGTCGTCGGGCAGACGGGTGAGCTCTCCGCTTTCGATCAGGGCCTCTACCAGGCCCGCCGCCACCTCCGGCTTGTGGCCGCTGCGGCGCGCCATGACGCTGGGTGCCGGCGGGGTCAGGCCGGCGGCCTCATAGGCTTCGAGCACGCGCTGCGCCAGCCGCTCCCGGGGCTTGCGGGCGGTCGTGCCGCGGTAGAGCGCCGCATAAGCGCCGACGAGATGGCGTGCCTCCGGCGGCAGCCGGTCGGCGAGGTCGAGAGGGGCCGATTTCGCCGACCCCAAGCGCTGCGCCAGCTCGATCCAAACGCCAGGTGAAATCCACACCGGTGGCGTCACCGGCAGGGCCAGGAGCCGGCCGTCCGCCGCCAGGGCCTCGAGCCGTTGCTCGAGGCCCGCCGGGTCGAGGCCGCTTGCGCGCAGGTTGGAGGCGTCGGGGGTGAGCCCGGCGAGGCCGGCGTCGCGGGCTCGGGCCAGCAGATCGCGGTCGGAGATCACCGCCGCGGCTCAGCCGTTGAGTATCTCGCGCGCCAGCTTGCTGACGGTGCCGCCGTCGGCGCGCGAACCGAGGCGTGCCAGGGTTTCCTTCATCACCACCCCCATCGCCTTCGGGCCGGCCAGATCGCCGGCGGCGATGATCTCGGTGATGACCTTGCGGATCTCTTCCTCGCCGGCCTGCTCCGGCAGGTAGACCTCGAGGTGACCGATCTCGCGCTCCTCCTTGTCGGCGAGCTCGGCGCGTCCGCCCTTGCGATATTGCTCGGCCGCTTCGCGACGCTGCTTGATGCCCTTGCGCAGCAGCGCCGTGAAACCTTCGTCGTCGACTTCGTCGCCGCGCCTGATGGCCTCGTTCTTGATCTCCGTCAGCAGCATACGGAGGGTTCCGAGGCGCTCCTTCTCGCCGCTGCGGAGGGCGTCCTTGAGATCTTCCTGGACCTGCTCTCGGGGTGTGCTCATGGGGCCGATTATAGAGGGCGCCGGGGGCCTTTCGCTGGCCCCAGTCAGGCCGGCAGATCGATCGTGAAGACGGTGCCGCGGGGACGGTTGTCCTCGACGCGGATGGTGCCGTGATGCTCGGTGATGATGCGGTGCACGATGGCCAGGCCGAGACCGGTGCCGCGGCCCTTGGTGGAGAAGTGGGGCAAGAAGAGCTTGCCGCGCGCCTCCACCGGTACTCCGCGCCCGCTGTCGGCGATCAGGAGCTGTAGGGAGCCATTCTGGCGTTGCGCCGAGATCTCGACCACGCCCGGGGCTTCGGTGGCTTCAAGGGCATTGTCGATCAGGTTGATCAGGGCGCGCTTGATCTGCTCGCTGTCGAGCTGCACCGTCGGCAAGTCCGCCGCGATCTTGCCGCGCACCGCCACTCCCGGTTTGAGATCGCGGTACAGGTGGAGCGTCTCCTGAATCAGCTGGCGCATGTCCACCGCCTGGGGCCGCGGACCGGGCATGCGGGCGTAGCGCGAGAACTCGTCGACCATCGCCTGCATCGAGGCCACCTCGCGGGTGATCAGCTCGACTCCCTGCTCGAGGGCCTCGCCGAGGCCGGGGTCCTGCTGGCGGTACTTGTGCAGAAGCCGCTCGGCGGAGAGCTTGATCGGGGTCAGCGGATTCTTGATCTCGTGGGCGATGCGGCGGGCGGCTTCGTTCCAGGCGGCGAGCTGCTGGGCTTTGATCAGCTCGGTGAGGTCTTCGAGCACGATCACCCGTCCCGACTCCCCTTCATTGCCATCGTGCATGGCGGTCACCTTGGCGTCGAAGGTCTTCCACTCGCCGCCGAGCACCAGGTGGAGCTCCTGGCTGAGCCGGCCGTGGTCGAGCTCCTCACTCAGCAGATCCGCCAGCTTGCGGCGCTCCGGGTCGCGCCAGGCGTCGGCGGCGGCCTGGCCGACGACCTCGCCCTCGCGCTGGCGCAGCATCTCGAGGGCGGCGCCGTTGCAGGTGAAGATGCGGCCGCCGGCGTCGATCGAGATGACGCCGGCGGCGACGTTCTCGAGCACCGCCTCGATCAGGGCACGCTCGTCGGCGAGGCGCTCGTTGGCGGCGATCAGCTCGCGGTTGCTGTGCTCGATGACCTCCTTGTTGCGCTTCAGCTCCTGGGTCATGCGGTTGAAGGAGTCGACCAGCACGCCGAGCTCGTCGTCGGCCGCCACCTCCACCTGGTGATCGAGATCGCCGAGGCTGATGCGGCGGGTACCGTCGGCCAGGGCCTGGATCGGGATGGTCACCCGGCGGGCGAGATAAAGGCCTACCCAGGAGGACGCCAGCAGGATGAGTAGGGTCACCATCAGGAAGGTCAGCAGGTGGCTGGCCTTGAGATCTTCGCGCTGTACCTCGAGCTGCTTGTAGGACTGGAAGGCCTCCAGCAGGCGCTCGCTCTTGTCCGCCAGGGACGGGGCGAGAACGGTGCCGGCCACCACGATGGCGCGGGCCTGGTCGTCTTGGCCCTCCCGTGGCGGTGCCGCGGCGGCGGCCAGGATGAGGCGGCTCTGCTGTCCTGGGAGCTGCCCGACCCGAATCGCCCAGCCGGTGGCGGCGGCGTCGCCGAGAAATCCCGAGGGGGGCTCCGGCAGATCGACGATGCCGGCCTGAGGATCGAGGGCGGCATGGATGAAGACGGAATCCTCGTAGACCGCCACCAGGGCGAGGTCGGTTTCGGCCAGGCGCTCGCGCAGCAGCCGACCGAGCTCGGGACGCTCCTGAGGCTCCGCGAGGTCGACATCGGCGATGTCGTCGAGCAGCAGCGAGGCGTCCTTGAGGGTGCTCTGCTCGATCCGGTCGATGAGCTCTTCGGCGACCGACGCGCCCTGCTCCAGGACATCCCGCACCGGCGCCGAGAACCAGCGATCGACGGACCCCTGGAGCAGCTCCGTGGCGATGGCGAAGAGCAGCAGGACGGGGATCAGGGACAGGCCGATGAAGGTCAGCACCAGCTTGACCTTGAACTTCGAGCCCAGAATCCGGTGGTGGCGCTCGACCATCACCTTGTACAGATTGCGCAGCAGGACGAAGACGATCACCAGGATCAGGATGATGTCGACGTACCAGAGAACGAACAGCAGCACCTGGTTGTTGATCAGGAAGGACGGCAGGTCGCGGCTGCTCTGGAAGAAATAGAGCACGCCGGTGAACAGCAGCAACAGCAGGATCAGGCCACCGACCACCAGGCGGGTGTCGTTGCGGTGGCGTCGCAGCTGTTCTTTGAGATCCATGTCCGGGGCGGGGGCCAGCCGGCTCCTCTAGGCGCCGTCTGCCAGGACGTTCTTGGTGCGGAATTTGCGCGATTCGCGCCAATCCGTATGAATGGTCGAGGGGATGATCGACAGGATGGTCTTCGAGCCCAGCTCGGCCCGCACCCGCACCAGCAAGCGCCAGGAACGCGGCAGGTTGTCGAGGGCGAAGGCCGGCAGGTCGAAGACTTTAGTCATCTCGTCTTCGAGGTCCTCGAGTTCCTTGACCATGCGGCTTTCCACCAGCTTGCCGTCGAGCTTGGTGTTGACCAGGTACTCGCGCGACACGGCGTCGTACATCGCCACCACCTGCAGGCTGTTGCGGCGCAGCGGCCGGTCGTACCAGCGCTTGCGATCCTTGAGCAGCTCCATCTGATAGACGAAGCCGGTCGGCAAACCACTGCGCAAGCGCTCCAGGAAGCGCTCGTCGAAGGCGTTGGCGAGGTGGAAGTCGAGGATCGCCCGATTGCCGTCGACCTCGACTGTCAAGTAGGAGATGGAAGCCTCGTCGGCGGCCCCGGAAGGGGCCGTGGCGAGACAGATCAGTGCGACCACGGCAAGTCGTCCGAGGGCCGTGTGCCAAGGTCCGGCGAGTCGTCGATTCGAGTCCTTCATAGGAGCCAAAAGTCTAGCAGGTTGAGGTGGATAGATCGCTGTCCCCGGGGGCCCGTGGGGCACCCCCGCGGCGTCGGCAGAGCGGAAAGCCGCTGCCGTGGCACCATCGGCGGTGCCGGCAGTGCAGTATGCTCGGCGGTCTCGAAAGGAGGGGCTGATGGCCTCCGGGAAGGGAAAAAAGAAGCCGGGAAAGGAAGGGGATCGCCAGATTCTGGCGCGCAACCGGCGAGCCCGTCACGACTACGAGATTCTCGAGAAGCTCGAGGCCGGCCTGGTGCTCAGCGGCACCGAGGTCAAGGCGGCCCGGGCCGGCCTGGTGCAGCTCAAGGACTCCTATATCGAGGTGCGCAACGGCGAGGCCTGGTTGATCGGGGCCCACATCAGTCCCTACAGTCACGGCAACCGCCTCAACCACCCGGTGGAGCGCGACCGCAAGCTGCTGCTGTCGCGACGCGAGATCGACCGCGTTTACGGTCGCACCCTGATGAAGGGACAGACGGCGATTCCCCTCGCCCTCTACCTCAAAGGCAACTGGATCAAGCTCGAGATCGCCCTCGCTCAGGGCAAGAAGCACTACGACAAGCGCGAGGCGATCAAGCAGCGCATCCTCGACCGCGAGGCCGAAGCGGCGATCAAGGGCTAGGAGGGCAAGGTCGACTCGAGGTCGTCGTCTTGCTGCTGACGGCGCTGGCTGCGACCTCCCGTTTGCTGGATGCGCTCGAGGGCGGTGGTGCCGCCGTACTTGGCCGCCAGCAGATCGTCGTACTCGTCGGCGACATTGGCCACCGCGGCGATGGCGTCGAGCAGACGGCGGGCGTTCATGTCGCGGCCGAAGATCGAATGCGAGAAGAAGACGTCGCGCCCGATCATCGAGAAGGCGCCGAAGGCGAGGTCGTGGTTGAGGGCCAGCAGCTCGGCGGTCAGCTTGGCCGAGATCTCGGCATTCTGCACGCAGTAGGAGGTGATCTTGACCACCGCCTCCTGCGGGCCGTAGGCGTCGACGGAGATCTCGAGGACGGTGCTTCCGTAGCGGACGTAGAAGTGACCGTTTTCTTGATCATGAAAGGGGTCTTCGAAGAAGTCCGGCAAGTAGTCTTCGACTCGGGCGTGGGTTTCGCGCTGCACATCATGTTCGAACTGCATGGTCATTCCTCCAGTGGGACAACTCTAGCAGCTTCCAGCGGCTTCGCCTCAGAGCGGCGAAAAGCGCCGTAAACGTTGACAAATTCAGGTTTTCTCGACTACTGTGATGGCTCGCCACCCAGGTGCCTGGATGTTGCCCGAGGCAATCAGTCTCCGGCGCAGGGAAGGGGTTCCTGGGCACGATTCACGTTCGATTCGGCAACAAGAGGAGTCAGGGATGAGCAGGAGATCCAACAGGCCCGCGATTCGTTTTATCTCGGCGGTGGCGGTAAGCGCTCTGCTGACCGGCCCCGCATTCGGCGCGGGATTTGGCATCTTCGAGCAGGGGACCAAGGCGATGGGTATGGCCGGTGCTTACACCGCCCAAGCCGATGATCCCTCGGCCATGTTTCACAATGTGGCCGGCCTGGCCTTTCAAAAAGAGCAGGACTTCGCGGTCGGCTTGACCTACATCTACGGTGCCGACGCGACCTACCAAGGAGCCGCGCCCTTTCCGGGACCGAGCGTGACGGCCGAGCAGGAAACCCTCTCGGCGGTGCCGCCCCATGCCTATTGGGTGCGGCCGATCAACGACCGGGTGACCTTCGGCCTCGGAGTGAACGCACCCTTCGGCTTGACCACCGAGTGGGACGAGGACTTCCCGGGTCGCTTTGTCAGCCGTCGGGCGGCGCTGCGTGCCGTCGACGTCAACCCCAGCATCGCCTGGCAGGCGAGCGACCGCCTCGGCATCGGGATCGGCTTGGTGGGGCGCTTCACGGACGTTCAGCTCGACCAGCACGTGGCGGCCTTCAATCCTCTGACCCTGGGCTTTGCGGATGTCGGAGTTCTCAAGCTCGAGACCGACCTCGAGAGCGGTTTCGGCTTCAATCTCGGCTTGCTGCACAAAGTCGGTGAGTACTTCTCGTGGGGCCTCTCCTACCGCAGCAGCGTCGATGTCGACTACGGTGGCGACGGCGTCCTCCGGCAGCGCTTCACCGGCACTCCCTTCGACACCGCAGTGGCCGGCTTGCTGCCCTTCGACCAGGATCTCCCGGTGGAGGCGGAGCTCGAGTTTCCGCAGATGGCGAGCCTCGGCTTCGCCTTCGGCTTGACCGAGAACGTCACCGTCGAGACGGACGTCAACTGGACCGGCTGGAGCTCCTTCGAGGAGCTCACCATCGACTTCGTCAACGACGACCTGCCGGACACCACCCGCGAGCAGAAGTGGGACGACGTCTTCAATTACCGCCTCGGCATCGCCTGGGATCGCGGCCAGGGCCGCCAGTGGCGCTTCGGCTACGTCTTCGACGAGACGCCGCAGCCGGAGGAGAGCGTCAGCCCGCTGCTGCCCGATGCCGACCGCAACGGCTTCACCATCGGCTACGGCTTCGAGGGCAACAAGCGAGAGTTCGATATCGCCCTGATGTACCTCGACTTCGACGAGCGCACTCGGGCGCGCAGCTTTGCCGGCGAGAGCGATTTCTTCGGTACCTACCAGAACGAAGCCTGGCTTCTCGGCCTGACCATCGGCTTCTAGGGCGGATGACTCAAGGAGATCTCGATCATGAAGCGCAATAGCCTCCTCGTCGCGGTAGTGACCGCGGCCCTTCTCCTGGCCACCGGCTCCGCCTGGGCGCAGAACACCGGCAGTGCCGACTTCACCCGCTATGTCGCCGTTGGCGATTCCCTGACCGCCGGCTTTGCCAGCAGTGGCTTGCTCAGCGATGTGCAGGTCAACAGCTACCCGGCCCTGATCGCCCGTCAGGCCGGCGCTCCGGCCTTCGAGCAGCCGCTCGCCGGAGCGCCCGGCATTCCGCCGCTGCTAGCGGTCCAGAGCCTCGGTCCCGGGGCGCCGGTGATCACTCCCCGGGCGGTCAATCCGGGACCGCCTCTCAACCTCGGCTTCCCGGCGCCCTACAACAACATGGCCGTGCCCGGAGCGACCGTCAACGACGTCATCACCTCGCGCACCGGCAACGGCATCATCGACCTGGTGCTGCGCGGCCTCGGAACCCAGCTCGAGCTGGCGGCGGCCCAGCAGCCGACCTTCGCGTCGGTCTGGATCGGTAACAACGACGTCCTCGGTGCCGCCACCAGCGGCATCGTGATCGAGGGCGTCACGGTGACGCCGGTGGCCCAGTTCCGGGCCGACTACCGGCAGATCGTCGGCACTCTGGCGGCGGTCGGGGCGGACCTGGTTTTGGCCACCATCGGCAACGTCACGGCGATTCCCTTCGTCACCACCTTGCCGCCGGTGGTGGTCGATCCCAACACCAGCCAGCCGGTGATCCTCAACGGCCAGCCGGTACCGCTGATCGGTCCCAACGGTCCGTTGGCGGCCAACGATCGCGTGCTGCTCACCGCCAGCGGCTTCCTGGCCCAGGGCTTCGGTATTCCGGCGCAGCTCGGCGGCAACGGCCAGCCGCTGCCCGATCAGGCGGTGCTCGATGCCGGCGAAGTGGCCTTCCTGACGGCGCGGGTGGCGGCCTACAACGACATCATCCGGCAGGCGGCGGCGGACTTCGGGGCGGCCCTGGTGCCGATCAATCGTCTGTTCGACGAGGTCGCCGCCAACGGCGTCGATGCCGGCGGCGGTCTGCTCTATCGCACCGACTTCCTGACCGGCGGCATCTTCTCCTACGACGCCGTCCATCCGACGCCCTTCGGCTACGCCTGGACCGCCAACCGCTTCATCGACGAGATCAACGACCACTACGGCGCGAGCATCCCGCAAGTCGACCTCTTCCCCTTCATCTTCGGAGTCGAGGGGACGGCCGGTGGCACCATTCAGTCGGCGGCGGCGGCGAGCTCGGCGTTCTTCAGCCCGGAGGCCGGTCAGCAGCTCCTCGAGGTGCTGTCGACTCACAAGGGCGAAGCCCGGCCGCCGGAGCTGCCGCGAAGGCCGCGCCGACCGCGGGTCGGTGATGTTCCGATCGCCGGTGACTCGCCGGTGCCGGGAAGTCCGCGCGAGGAGCTGGGCAATCCGCGGGACGTGTTGGGACCGCGCATCCGTCCCTGACGTCGGCTCAGCGCGGGCAATCGAGGGAGCCCTCAGGGGCTCCTTTTTCGTTCTCGAGCTTCGCTCGACGCGGCTTGCTCCCACCCCCTGGCCCACATGCTCCTGACAAAGGGTGTCAGGGGCCCTCTGTTAGAGTTCGCGCCCCATGGACTCGATCCGGATTCGCGGCGCCCGCGAGCACAACCTCAGAAATCTCAGTCTCGAAATTCCCCGCAACCGCCTGGTGGTGGTGACCGGGGTCTCCGGCTCCGGCAAGTCGAGCTTGGCCTTCGACACCTTGTTCGCCGAAGGCCAGCGGCGCTACGTGGAGTCCCTGTCGGCCTATGCGCGACAGTTTCTCCAGCAGATGGAGAAACCGGACGTCGACGCCATCGAGGGCCTGAGCCCGGCGATCTCCATCGAGCAGAAGTCGGTGTCGAAGAATCCGCGCTCGACGGTCGGCACGGTGACCGAGATCCACGACTACCTGCGCCTGCTCTATGCCTCCGTCGGCGTGCCTCATTGCCCTTCCTGCGGCAAGCCGATCCGGCCGCAGACGGTGCAGCAGATGGTCGACCGCATCATGGCTCTGCCGGAGAAGACGCGGCTGGTGCTGTATGCGCCCTTCGTCCGCGGCAAGAAGGGCGAGTACAAAAAGCAGCTCGCCCAGATGGCCCGGGAGGGCTTTGTGCGGGCGCGCATCGACGGTGAGCAGATCGACCTTTCTGGCGAGCCGCCGGCCCTCGACAAGGCCAAGAAGCACACCATCGACATCGTGATCGATCGCCTGGTGGTCAAGGCGGGGATCGAAAAGCGTCTCGCCGACTCCCTCGAGACCGCCCTGCGGGTGGCCGACGGGTTGGTGGTTCTGGCTCCCCAAGGGGGGAGCGAGGAAATCCTGTCGCAGAACTACTCCTGCTCTGACTGCGGCGGCGGTTTGACCGAGATCACGCCTCGGCTTTTCTCCTTCAACAGTCCTTATGGCGCCTGTCCGACCTGCTCCGGGCTGGGCTCGATCAGCGGTGTCGACGAAGACAAGGTGATCGTCGATGTCGATCGCTCGATCGATGCCGGGGCGATCGGGCCCTGGCCGGCGGGCTCGCGCTCGATGCGCATGAAGATGATCGCCAACCTGTCGGAGGCGATGGGTTTCTCCCTCAAGACGCCGTGGAAGAAGCTGCCCAAGAAGGTGCGCCAGGTGGTGCTCCACGGCAGCGGCGAGAAGGAGATGACCTTCAGTCTCGAGAGCAAGAAGCTGAGCTACAAGTGGAAGGGGCGCTTCGAAGGGGTGGTGCCGACCCTCGAGCGGCGCTACCGGGAGACCGACTCGGCGGGAGTGCGGACCGAGATCGAAAAATACATGTCGGTGCACACCTGCACCGCTTGCGATGGCCGCCGGCTGCGCCCCGAAGCGCTGGCGGTGAAGGTCGAGGGGCGCTCCATCGACGAGCTCGGGCGCCTTTCGGTGAGCGATCTCGAAGCTTGGGTCGCCGGCCTCTCCCTCGATGGCCGCGATCTCGCCATCGCCGGCAAGGTGCTGCAGGAAGTGCGCGATCGCCTGCGCTTTCTCGGCGATGTCGGCGTGGGCTACCTCAACCTCGAGCGCTCCTCGGCGACCCTCTCCGGTGGCGAAAGCCAACGCATTCGACTGGCGACCCAGATCGGCAGCAAGCTGATGGGGGTGCTCTACGTGCTCGACGAGCCTTCCATCGGTCTCCATCAGCGCGACAACGCGCGCCTGATCAACACCCTCCAGGGGATGCGCGATCTCGGCAACTCGGTGCTGGTGGTGGAGCACGACGAGGACACCATCCGGGAAGCCGACTGGGTGCTCGACCTCGGACCCGGGGCCGGTCTGCACGGTGGCGAGCTGGTGGCCGAAGGCACTCCCGAGGAGGTCGCCGCCCATCCCGATTCCCTGACCGGCAAGTACCTGCGCGGCGAGCTTGACGTGCCGGTCCCGCCGCAGCGGCGCCAGGCGAGCGGCAAGCTGAAGGTGGTGGGAGCGGAGGCCAACAACCTTCAGCGCCTGACCGTCGACTTCGCCCTCGGCTGCCTCAACGTGGTCACCGGAGTTTCCGGCTCGGGCAAGAGCACGCTGGTCAACGACATCCTCTACAAGGCCCTGGCGCGTCACTTCTATCGCGCCTCGGAGCGCCCCGGGAAGCACCGCGAGCTGCGCGGCCTCGAGCAGCTCGACAAGGTGATCGCCATCGACCAGAGCCCCATCGGCCGTACGCCGCGCTCCAATCCGGCGACCTACACCAACGTCTTCAATCACATTCGCAACCTGATGGCGAAGACGCCGGAGGCGCGCATGCGGGGCTACGCGCCGGGGCGCTTCAGCTTCAACGTCAAGGGTGGCCGCTGCGAGGCCTGCCAGGGCGACGGCCAGAACAAGATCGAGATGCACTTCCTGCCGGACATCTACGTCACCTGCGAGGTGTGCGGCGGCCGGCGCTACGATCGCGAAACCCTGTCGGTGCTCTACAAGGGCCTGAGCATCGCCGACATCCTCGACCTCTCGGTCGAGCAGGCCCGCGAGGTGTTCCGCAACATCCCGGCCATCGAGCGAGTGCTCAAGACCCTCGACGAGGTCGGCCTCGGCTACATCCGCCTGGGGCAGCCGGCCACCACCCTCTCGGGCGGCGAGGCGCAGCGCGTCAAGCTCGCCCGGGAGCTCTGCAAGCGCTCGACGGGGCGCACCCTCTACCTCCTCGACGAGCCCACCACGGGCTTGCACTTCGACGATGTCGGCAAGCTCCTGCGGCTGATTCACCGGCTGGTCGATCTCGGCAACACGGTGGTGGTGATCGAGCACAACCTCGACGTCGTCAAGATTGCCGATCGCATCATCGACCTCGGACCCGAAGGCGGTAAGGACGGTGGCCGCTTGGTCGCCGTTGGCACTCCCGAAGAGGTGGCGGCAGTGGAGGACAGCCACACCGGCCAGTACCTGCGTCGCGCCTTGGCGTCGCGCCGCGCCGCCGCTTCCTGAGGGCTACGGCGCTTTTTTGGGCCTTCGATAGACTTCTCTCATGAATATGCCGGCCGCGGGCTTTGCCGAAAAGCGGCGCATCCTCCAGCTCGAGACGCTCTACGACCTGGCGCTGGCGCTCCATGCCCAGCAGCCCGAGGCGGAGCTCGTCGAGGAGCTGCTGCAGCGGGTTTGCGCGGTGCTCGATCCGGCGGCGGCGGTCGCCCTGACGCGCGACGGCTACGGCCGGTCGCGTGCCTTGTCGAGCGTCGGCTGGGCCGAGGGCCCGCCCTCCGGCGATGCGCTGTTGGGGGATCCGCTCTGGCACGACCTGCTCGCCGAGGGCCGTCTCCTGCGTCGCACCGGCGGCACCCTGGCGGGGCGCGGTTACGGTGAGCTGGTGGCGGCGCCGCTGGCCTGCCGCAACGTCTTCCTCGGTTTCCTGGTGGTGATCGACAAGGAAGTCCGCGGCACCGACGATCCGTCCTTCACGGACGACGACCGGCGCTTTCTCGACTCGGTTTCCTCCCTCGCCGGTGTCGCCCTCGACTCGGTGCGCCAGGTGGAGCGCCTGGCGCAGCAGCAGCAGCGCCTCGAAGAGGAGAACAAGGCGTTGCGCGGTCGCCTGGCGGACGAGGTCGGTGGGCAGCGCATCGTCGCCCATGCGCCGGCGATGCGGCGCCTCCTCGAGCTCGCCGAGCGGGTGGCGCCGCGCGGCGTTTCGGTGCTGGTGCGCGGCGAAAGCGGCACCGGCAAGGAGCTGCTCACCAAGCTGCTCCATCATCGCTCCGGGCGCCAGGGAGCGCTGATCGCCCTCAACTGCGCAGCCTTGCCGGAGAGCCTGCTCGAAAGCGAGCTGTTCGGCATCGAGGGTGGGGTGGCGACGGGCGTCACGGCCCGTCCCGGCAAGCTCGAGCTCGCCGACGGCGGCACCTTGTTCCTGGACGAGATCGGCGACATGCAGCCAGCGGTGCAGGTCAAGCTGTTGCGCGCCCTGCAGGAGCGCGAGGTGGTGCGGGTCGGCTCCCACAAGGCGATCCCGGTGGATGTCCGTCTGGTGGCCGCGACCCATCGCGACCTCGAAGCGATGGTGCGCCAGGGCAGCTTCCGGGAAGATCTCTACTACCGCATCAAGGGCGTTGAGCTCGATGTGCCGGCGCTGCGCGAGCGGCGCTCGGACATTCCTCACCTGGTGCGACACTTCACCGAGTCCTTCTGCGAGCGCGAGGCCATCGCTCCGCCACCGTTCCGCTCCGATGCCCTGGCCCTGATCATGGCCTATGACTTTCCGGGCAACGTGCGCGAGCTGCAGAACCTGGTCGAAGGCGCGGTGTCGCTGGCCGAGGGCGAGGTCGATGCCGAGCTGGTGCGCTCTTTCCTCGGCAGTGAAGCGGCCGAGAGCGGACCCGAGGCCCTCGATCTTGCGACCGTCGAGCGGCGTCACATCCGGCGGGTGCTGCAGATGACCGGCGGCAACAAGACTGCGGCGTCGCGCATCCTGGGGCTCGATCGCAAGACCCTGCAGCGCCGCGGGTTCTAGCAAGCTGCTGAAAAAGCCGCGTGGCGGCTTCTTCAGCGCCGGCTGTTTTTCCAGGGGCGCCCGGCCAGGGGGGCTAAAGGCGCCCCCCTCGCCCGCACGCACATGTCGTGCGGTCTCACCCCCAACCTCGGCGGCTTGCGCCGCCGCCTCGCCCGCTGGGCTCGGAGTCCCTCGTGAACCGAATCTCCGCGATCCTCGAGTTTCTCAGCAACCAGCTAGCAGGCTGCTGAAAAAGTCCGCTTCGCGACTTTTTCAGCGCTGCTAGCTGGTTG
>JBCCHV010000093.1 GCA_039028635.1 Acidobacteriota bacterium | reverse complement strand
TTCCTAGCAGGTTGCTGAAAAAGTCGCGACCAAGGCTTCTGGCCTCCGGGAGATCCCGAGCCCAGCGGGCGAGGCGGCGCCTTTGGCGCCGCCTGAGACCCCCTGAGACAACCGCAGGCGCTGAACAAGCCGCCAAGCGGCTTGTTCAGCAGACTCCTAAGGAACGGTCACCGGATCGTTGAAGATGCCCTCGTACTCGTAACCGAAGGGATATTCGGCGGCGTGGCTGACGACATACTGCAGCGGTCCCTTGGCCGGGGCGCCAGCATCGACGAAGGAGGTCTCGGCGATCGGAACATCGGCGACATGGACCCAGGCCGTGAGCTCGCCACCGGCGGCATTGCGGTAGAGCTTGTAGTGACTCGGCTGAGGCCCCTGGACGGTGCCTTCGGTGCTGGTCCACTCGACGACGACCGCGCCCTTGGCTCGCTCCGCCCGGGTGATGGTCGGACGGCTACCCATGAACGAGCTGGTCTCATGACCGAGCTGCACGGTGTTCGCCGTCACCACCATGAACGGGCTGGCGGTGGCATCGTCGATCTCGCCCTCGAGGTAGTACTCGATCGGCGGATTGGAAAGCTCCAGGTTGAGGCCGTGGGGCGGCCAGCCGGCCACCATGCCGGTGAAGATCGGCTCGCGCCGGCTGAGCAGGCGCACCGGCGGTAGGCCGTCCGGCTGCACCGTCACCACCATGCGACCGCCGAGCTCGATCTCCGCCGGATAGTCGAGCCCTTTCTGACCGAGGGTCGTCCTGAGCTCACCGGCGAGCAGAGCATCGTCCTCCACCATCACCACCAGCCAGTTGAAGGACATGGGCCCCTCGACCCGGCCGTACTGGGCGAAACGCATGATCTGGACGTTGCAGACCACCGAGGTGGTACCGGTCAGGCCGGTGTTCAGCGAGCAGTTGAGCAGCTCGTTGGTGGTGGGCTGCACGTTGCACGGGCCAGAGCAGGTGCTCCCCGCCAGGACGCTTCCCGGATCGCTGATCAAGGAGACGCTCTGACCGGCGACCTGGGCCGTCGCCTGGAACTGCAGAGGTGCCGAGGACAGAAAATCGGGGTGGTGGTGATGGCCGACGAACTCATAGTTGACGCCGTGGGTCTGGGGCAAGGTCTGCACCTGACGGGTGGTGAAGCCATCGGCCAGCAGCGGCGAGGCAACGAGCAAGATCAGGGCAAACAGTACGAGACGGCAACGCATGGGAACCTCCTTTTCGGGCACCGGAGAGTCCCGCCCAAGGTGAGGTGCACCCCGAGCAACGAGAGCACCGCAGCTCGGGCGGGTCTCCGAGGGGATTGCCGCCGCAGAGCAATCAGCCCCTGCGGAAGCGGAATCTAATTAACAGTCTAATCCAAATTATTGCATGTTTTTATAATCGATTCAACACGCCATGCGCCCCTGCGTCCTGAAGATAGCCGCCCGCCTTGACTAATAATGAGAATCCAATATCATTTTGACCATGTGCCTGCTCGTCACGCTGAATTTCCAGCCCGCCGCCGGTGATGGCTGATTTCAGCCCCGTCCCGCGTCGCGTTCTCGCCGCCCCCGGACCGTGATCCACGACCTACGCCGTGCCCTCGCCAGCCTGCGCCGGGAAAGCCTGCTGGCGCTTCTGGTGGTGCTCATCCTCGGCGCCAGCCTGGGAGTCCACACCGCCGTCTTCAGCCTGGTCAACGCCGCCTTTCTGCGTCCCTTGCCCTATGCCGACGCCGGCCGATTGGTGACCATCGAGAGCATCTCCACCAAGACCGGCGGTGCCTTCGGGCTGTCGATCCCGGATGCGGACGACTACCGCGCCGCCGCCCGCCAGCTCACCGAGATCGGCGCCTATACCGCCCGACGAGACAACTTGATCGCCGCCGACGGGCGGGTCACCTCGCTGCCGTCGGCGCTGGTCACCGCCGGCGTGCTGCCGGCCTTGGGAGTCCAACCGCTGCTCGGCGAGCTGTTCACCGACGACGACGACCGCCAGGGCGGCGACAGCTTCAAGGTGGTCATCGGACACGATCTCTGGCATAGCAGCTTCGGCGCCGATCCGGCGGTTCTCGGCCGCACCCTGCAAACCTCCCTCGGCACTTTCCAGATCACCGGCGTGCTGCCGGCCGGCTTCGACTTCCCCGAAGGCGCCCAGCTCTGGCTGCCCTACCAGAGCTGGATCGACACCCAAGACAGCGGCGACGCGCGCGCCGACCAGCGCCCGCTGCGCTGGCCCCAGGGCCTCGGCCTGCTGGCCACCGGCAGCAGCCTCGAAGCCGCCCAGGACGAGCTCACCGGCCTCGCCGCCGGCCTCGCCGAGCGTTTTCCGGAGACCAACTCCGACTGGCAACCGCGGCTGGTGCCATATCGCCAGTTCACCACCGCCGGCCTCGCCCCTCACCTGCGCTCGCTGTTCGTCATGACCTGGGTCTTCATGGTCCTCGCCGCGGTCAACCTCTCCAGCCTGCAGCTCGCCCGCAGCCTGGCGCGGACGACCAGCTTCTCGCTGCAGCTCGCTCTCGGCGCCCACGGTTTGCGTCTCGGCCGCCAGCTACTCTTCGAGACCCTCCTCCTGACCGTCGCCGGCGCCGGCCTCGGCTTGGCTCTCGCCAAAGCCCTGTTGACCCTTCTGCCGCACCTCGCACCGACCGCCCTTCCAGCCTGGCTCGACATCCGTCTGGGATTCGAAGAAGTCGGCTTCGCCGCCCTCACCGCCCTCGCCGTGGCGCTGGTCGCGGGACTGGCACCGATCGTCCTGGGCTGGCGCCTCGACCTGCGCTCGCTGCTCGCCGGCCGCAGCTCTTCGACCGCCGGCGGCGGACGCCTGCGTCGGCTCTTGGTGGTCGCCGAGGTCGCTCTGGCCGCCGTTCTGCTGGTCGCCGCCGGCCTGCTGGCGCGTTCCATCGGCGCCCTCGAACAGATCGATCCGGGTTTCGCCGCCGAGCAGGTGGTGTCGGTCGAGATGTCGCCGCAGTATCCCGGCACCTATTTCGAGCAAACGGACGCCCTCGCCGCTCTTTACCAGCGCCTGCAGGAGAGCCTGCTCCAGACGCCCGGAGTCACCGCCGTCGGCGGCACGACCCGCCTGCCGTATCTCGACCGTGACCGGCGACCGGCGAAGCTGTTGGCGCGCGGCGGCGAAGGCGAAGACGAGCTCGAGCACCAGGCGCCCATCCTCACCGTCGACATCACCCCCGGCTACTTCGAGTCGATGGGCATTCCGATCGAAGCCGGACGCGACTTCGCCTGGTCCGACAACCGCGACCGCGGCCTGGTGATGATCTTGAGCCGACGCGCTGCGGAGCAGCTCTTTCCGGGGCAACCGGCCATCGGCAAAGAAGCCCGCATCTCCAACGATGCCTGGGCCCGAGTGGTCGGCGTCGTCGGTGACGTCCGTTACGACCCCCGGGAAGTCGACTTCGGCGCCGAGCTGTACTACCCGATCACCCAGTACAAGGCCTGGCGGCAGCGCTTGGCCGTGCGTCTCGAAGGCTCGCCCACGGCACTGCTGCCGGCGGTCCGAGAAGCCCTCGAGCGGGCCGCGCCGGAGACCGGGGTGGTCGAGATCCGCCGCCTCGACTCGATCCTCGGCGAGACCCTCTGGCAGTCGCGACTGCTCGGCTGGCTGGCGCCGCTCTTCGCCATCATCGCCCTGCTCCTCGCCGGCCTCGCCGTCTACGGCCTGATGGCCCACGACCTGGCGCAACGGCGTCAAGAGCTGGGAGTGCGCGCCGCCCTCGGCGCGCCGCGCCTGTCGTTGGCGCGGCTGGTGCTGTCCTGGGGCGTCCGCCTGGTCGCCTGGGGCGTCCTCGGAGGGGTCGCCATCGGTCTCGCGACCTCACCGGTGCTCGCCGCCTCCCTGTTCGGCGTTGGCAGCCACGATCCGGCGAGCTTCACCCTCGCCGTCCTCGCCCTGCTGGCCGCCGGCACCGCCGCCTGCCTGGCCCCGGCTTGGCGCGCCGCCAAGGTCGATCCCATGGAATCGCTGCGCGGAACCTGAGAACTGCCGATGCTCAGCACCGAGATCGTGGGCGCCAGCGACAGCTCCGCCAGCTTCGAAGGCAATGGTCCGCGCGGCATTCCGTCCTACAATGGGTCTTCCGAAATCACCGTCGAGGCGCGCGACGACCGGCGCCTCGAGGTCGGCGTCGGCAGCGTCGCCGATCAGGTCGAGGCCCTAGAAACCGCCCAGCGGCGACAGGAGCATGCGATCGCCGCCTGCAGCCTCCACCCCCTGTTGTTCAATGAAAGATCTTTCACTGAGGACAGCCTGCACTCGCTGCCGCGATTCGAGCCGGCCCCTCGCAGCATTCGACCAGAAATCCCTGCCCCGACCGAACTGATCCTGCTCACCGCCCTGGCGGCAGCGGGCCCGAGGCGCGGCCAGGGGACCTGGTCCATGGAATGAACCGATGACTCAAGACAAGGACTCCGCTCCCGCCCCGCCGGCAACCGACGACCGCTCGCAAGGGATCCCCGTCGTCAACGATCAGAACCTTCAACGCGCCTCGAGAATCGATCGCTTCGGAGCCCTCGCAGGACTCGCTTGCGCCGGCCACTGCGCCGTTTGCAGCCTCCTGCCGGGAGTCCTGGCAGCGATCGGATTCGCCGGGCTGCTCAGCCACGAGGCGGAGTGGGCATTCACCCTGGTCGCCGTCTTGTCGGCCTCTACGGCGCTGTTCATCGCCTGGCGGGAAGGCAGCGCGCGCGCCGTCGGCGTCTTGCTCGCTGCCGGCATCATCGGCCTGCTCGCGGCTCGCTGGCTCGAGCACAATGAAATTCACGGTGCCGGACCAGTCGCCGGGATTCTCGCCGGACTCACCCTCGTCGCCGGCCACCTGTGGAACCTGCGGGCCCGCCGCCAGCGCCAGGGGTAGCCGCTAGCGGCTGAAGTAGACCGTCAGACGGGCACGACGCTCGCGGCTCGGCGAGGTGTTGGTGACCACCGCCCACAGGACGGTCGCGCCCGGCCCCTTCTCGATCACCGGGTGGTCGGGCCAACGGCTGTCGCCGAGGGAGCAGTCCTGACCGGCGAGACAGCTGTCGGTTCCGAAGGCATCGGCCACCTCGTAGAGATAGCCGGTGTAGCGCGCCCCTCGGGGCAGCACCACCGCCACCGCCTGGCAACCGGCGCTCGACATCACCGGCGCCACCGTCTCGAGCACCTGACGGGCGAGAGCGTCGCCCGCTGCCTGACGCAAGGACGCCTCGCCTCCCCCGACCAGGGGACCGGCATAGGACGCCGCGGAGGAGGAGGAGGACACCATCTCCGCCGCCCGCTCCATGCGCTCCTCGAGGTCATCGGGACAGTCGCCGGAGCCGGCCGGCACGGCCTGCTCGACGGACAGAGCCCATTCGCCTCGTTTGCATTCGGCACAGGTTCCCGACGCCGCTGAGCGCATCACCGACGACGACCGCACCCGGGCCGGACTGGGAGCCGGAGCCACCGCCGGAGGTGTCGGCTCGGCAACGGTCGGGGCAGGAGCCGGCGGGCTCGGCACCTCGGCAGGATCCTGCTGAATGTTGGGAGTCACGGCGGGCTCGGGATCTGGAGACGTTGCGGCCGGCTCAGGCGTGGCCGGCTGAGGCGCGGACGGCTGAGGCGCGGACGGCTGAGGCGAAGGCTCAGGAACCGCCGGTGTGGGATCCGGCTGGACAGGCTCGGGCTGAGGCGCGGACGGCTCAGGAACCGCCGGTGTGGGCTCCGGACGCGGCGCGGCCGGCTGCGGCGTGGCCGGCTGAGGCGTGGCCGGCTGAGGCGCGGACGGCTCAGGCGTGGCCGGCTCCGCAGCGACCGGCGACGGAGCGCTCGCCTCGGGTGTCTTTTCCGGCGGCGGATCCGGAGCTGCCGCGGGCGCCGGCGTCGGCTCGGTCACCTGCGGCGCCGCCGGCTTCGACGGTGCCGGGGTCGGCTCCACCGCAGGGCGTGGAGTGACCGGCTGCGGGCGCGGTGCCGGCCGCACCTCGGCCGGCCGCGCCTCGGCCGGCCGCGCCACTGGCTTGACGTTGATCACGCCGAGGCGCATCGGGGCCCCGGTGGCGTCGCGGATCGGACCGCTGACGATGATCGCCTTGGCACCGCGCACCACCCGCACCACCATCAGGTAGGACGAATAGCCGTCCCGGCGCACGTCCACCCGCCAACGGCCCTCGGCGAGACCCTGGAAGGAGACCTTGCCGTCGGGGCCGGTGCGGCGAGGCGGCGGGCCGGCGATGGGCTCGATCTCGGCGAAGCGCATCTCGACCTCGGCATCGCCGAGCACCTGCTTGCGCCGGGTCTTGACCTCGAAACCGGCGGTGGCGGTTCCCGACCAGGGTTCCTGGGCGGTGACGGGCCAAGCCAACATCCAGCACAAAACTCCCACGAGACCATAGAGCCAGGTCCGGCCTTCCCGGTGCCGATTCATCGCTGCGCCTCCTCCGGTTGATTGTGAAGAGACTCTACCCTAGCCGGCACTCGCCTGCATCGAGCGCGCCGTCTCCTCCACCTGGCGCCAGACGCGCATCAGGTTGCCGCTGAGGATCTTCTCGACGTCTTCTTCCGAGTAGCCCTTTTGCAGCAGCTCGTAGATCAGATTGGGATAGGACGCAACGTCTTTCAGCCCGGTGGGCAAAGAATCACCGACGCCGTCGTAGTCGGATCCGAGGCCGACGTGATCGACCCCCACCAGGCCCACCACGTGCTCGATGTGCGCCACCACGTCACGGATGTCGGCGAACACCGGCGGGTTCTCCTGGCGGTAGTGATCGAGGTACTCCTGGAGCTCGGTGTCGCCGCGGGAAAGTCCGTTCTCCTCCGCATAGGTGCGCATCGCCGCCCACAGGGCCTGCGACTTCTCGCGCGCCTCGGCGCTCAGGAAGGCACTGCCGAAGTTGATGTGGATAACGCCGCCGTTCTCCGCCAGCAATCGGATCATGTCGTCGTTCATGTTGCGCTCGAACTCGGGCGTGAAGCGCCGCGCCGAGGAGTGCGAGGCGATCACCGGCGCCTGCGACAGCTCCATCACCTGGTAGAAGGTGTCGTCGGAGACATGGGAGATGTCGATCATCATGCCGAGGCGGTTCATCTCCGCCACCACCTCACGGCCGAAGGGGCTCAGGCCATTCCACTGGCGCTCCTCCGAGTAGGAAGAGTCGCAGATGTGGTTGTTCTCCGAATGGGTGAGGGTGATGTAGCGAATGCCGCGCTCGAAGAAGTGCCGCAAGTTCTCGAGACTGCCCTCGACCGGGGCACCGTTCTCCATCCCCATCGGCAGAGCGATCTTGCCTTCCGCCGCCACCGCCTCGACGGCATCCGGCGACGCAGCGAGGGCGAACTTCTCGGGCCACTGGGTGGTGAAGCCCTCGACCATGTCGATGAGCTCGTCGGCGAAATCCTTGGCGCCGCCATCGGTCTGGTAAGAGGCCGGGATGTAAATCGACATGAAAGGGGAATCGAGCCCACCCTGCTGAGCGCGCGGATAGTCGAAGTCTCCCTTCTCGGTGGCGACGGAGATGTCTTCGAGCCCCGCCGTCATGCGATACGGCACGTCGATGTGGGTATCGACGATCAGCATCTCCTGGGCCAGGCGATCGGCCTTGGTGCGGAGATCCTCGGTTTCTCGAACCGGCTCCTCGGCGGGGCCGGAGCCACCGCAGGCCAGTAAGCCGACGGCGAGCAACAGAACGAACACGAAGGTGCGAGTAGAAGTCTTCATGGGGTCATCCTCCTGCGAAAGAGTGTACCCCGGACGTTCGCTAGCCCAGGTGCTTCTCGAGGGCCTCCAGGAGCTCCTCGAAAGCCACCTCCTCTCCGCTCGCCACCGTCTGGAAGTCCTCCGGCTCGGGACCGTTCGGGACCTCGCACTGATAGTCGAAACGACCCGCCGGGGTCGCGCCGGAGGACACGTAGACCAGCACCCGAGGCGCATCCCGGCGAGCGATCCCGAGGGCGCAGACGTCGTCCACCCAATGATCGACCACGATCCATCCTCGAGCCGGCAGCCCGAGCCGCGACACCAGCTCCCGCAGGCTCTCGTCTTTCTCTCCGGTCATCTCACAAACCCCTCGGCGGAGCTCCCCCGACCTGCGGCACCAGGCCGTACCGATGCCTACTCCTTCGGCAAGTCGGCCTCCGCACGGTTGAGAAGGTCGACCAACCAGGCGGTGGGAACTTCGGTGGTCGTCTCCCGCGCAAAGACCCGGAGAAGGAGCTCCCCCGAGTCCTGGCGAGAAATCGTCGCCCAATGATCGTCGCCCCGGTAAATCTCGATCTGCAAGTCGAAGTCGCGCTGCGGATCATTGACCACGTCCGCGGTCCACGAATCGCTCATCTCAAGCACCTCCGAACGTCCTCGAGGGCCCGGGGCTCGCGCCGCGAAGGCCCTCGAGGGTCCATGTTATTCGCTCGGCCCCGGAATCCAATTCACTTCTTGAAGGGCTCTAATAAGCCGATGAACTTACCGTTCTCGGTGAACTGAGCTCCTGCGCCGTTGGGCAATCGGATCTTGATGATCAAACCGAAATCCCGATGGTTCTTGAAGCTCACCTTGCTCGCCGAATTGTTGAGCAGGAATTTCAGGAAACTCGCTCCCATCTTGGCATTCTGCGCGGCGTTGCCGCCTGCAGACTGGAAGAAGCTCCCCGGCCGAGACGCATGCTTCTGCAAGGCTCGCCCGATGGCGGTGACTCCGCCTTGGGAGATGTTCCTCGTCGCGCTCGCGAACAGGGTGGAGCGGGTCGAACCGGAGAGACTCGGCAAGGGAATCGCGCGGCTGGCGCGCGACCCTCGCCTCACGCCCCGGCTGAGCGACGATACGAGCTCCGCACCCACCTGAACCGCCCCCCGGCCCGCCGAACGAAGAGCCGGCCCGGCGGCTCCGAGGGCGGCATCGAAGGCCATGGTGTCGAGGGGCAGGTCGCGCGGAGGAATCAGCGGCGTATCCACCGACTCCGGGGCATTGGCCGCCGACGTCGAGAGGAAGCCACTGACCGCCAGACCGATGGCGATCGCAATCACCGGAACCTCTCCGGTGGGGTCGGTGAGCTTGAGCGGATTGTTGAGCACGTAGGCGTAGCGGTTCCAGCTCTGCGGGTTCTTCGGATCGAAGGACTCGCGCGACGGATCGAGGCTCAGGAAGCGCCCGGTCCAGGGGGAGTAGTAGCGCGCCAGCATGTAGTCGAGGTCGTCGAGCGAGCCGGGGCGACCAGGATCTCGCTCGTGACCGGTGAAGCGGCGCACGTCGGTGGTGGTCGAGCCGGCGTCCTCACCGAATCCCCAGTAGAGCGCCTGCTCCATGAAGGCGCCCTGGGCGTCGGTGGTGATCAACGGCGAGCCGAGGTGGTCGAGGGCGAAGAAATGCTGGTTGCGCGGCGCCGCCTCGTCCGTATGGACGAACATCATTCGTCCCTGGTCGTCGTGAACGTAGTCGCGGTCCCAGTCCCAGGCGCCGCCGGAGCCACCGACCGTTCGGTAGAGGGTCAGCACCTTGCCATCGAGGTCGCGCAGGCTGTAGGTCTCGTGCAAACCGGCAATCTGGGTGCCCGCCATGCGCAGGCTCATCACCCGCCGATCCTCGGCGTCGTAAATGTAGGTCTCGGCCGGGAAGTTGCGCTGCACCAAGCTGTTCAGCTCATCCCAACGGTAGCCTTCGGTCCCCCACCGCAGCAGGTTGCCGCGGCCGTCGTAGACCGCTGCCGATAGTTGATTCTTCGGCCGGTTCATGGCGAAGGCACGAGTCCTGGTCCTGACGCCATCGAAATGAGTGAGGCTCTGCAGATTGCCGAAGGTGTCGTAGCCGTAGGCCTGGTAGCGGGTATCTCCCTGGTCACCCATCTGGAAGCGCGTCAGCCGCGACAGGCGGTCGTAGTGGAAATAGTTGTTGCCGCGCGCGATCAGGTTGCCGGCACCGTCGTAGCGATGCTGGTCGAAGCCGAGGTCGGTGCCGTCGGCGAGGGTCAAGCGAATGTCCGCGGGCCGTCGCATACCGTTGGGATCCGGCAGCATGCGGTAGAGGGTCTGATTGGTGAAGCTGATCTGGGCGGTCAGACCACTGTCGTGGTAACCGATGAAGTTGACTCCACCGGAAGCCGAGCGCAAACGGCCGTTGTCGTAGGTGAAGGCCTGGTTGCGCGGCGGCCCGGGGTCACTCGAGGTGCAAACCGAGTGGGTGCAGCGCGGGTAGCCGAGACGGATCACCTGGCCGAGATCGTCGTAGGCCCAGGTGGTGCGGAAGGCGGTGTTCGGACCGATGCGGGTGGTGCGGTGGCTGACTCGCCCGTCCCGCCCGCGGTACTCATACTCGTCGGTCACCGAAATGGTGCCGAAGCTGCCGGGCGCCCAGGGCGCCTCCGCACGGTTGTGGCGGGTCGCTTTCCACAACCGCCCGAGGCGCCGGTTGGTGCCGCTGTTGCTGCCGCCGTAGACGAAGCCCTTGATGGTGCGACCATTGGGCACTCGCACCTGCACCAAGCGCTCGGCCTTGTCGTAGTCGAAGACCAGAGTCTGGCCGTTGTCGAAGCTTTGGCGGGCATGGCCCCGGGCATCGTGGTCGTTGTAGTCGATCCAGCCTCCGGACAGCGCCGAGGCCTTCTCGGGATGACGCTCGGACTTGAGGAAGCCGCGACCGTCGTAGCGCAGCTCGCGCACCTGGTTGACCCCGTTGCCGCTCGCCTGGGCCTTGGTCAGCCGGTTCCCCGCGTCGTAGCTGAAGGTGGCGTGTAGGCCACCGATCGGCTCGTCGACCTTCCACAGACGGCCCTGGCGATCGAAGGTCTCGACGGTGGTCGCCGCCGTCAGCGGAAGCGACGCCGTGTTGCCGGACATGCGCACCCGCACCGTGCGGGATACCGAGCGCACGCCGGAGTAGCTCAGGGTGACGTTGTGCTGAGGTCCGTCCGGCGGCTGGATGGTGCGCGGCCGACCGAAGGCATCGTGATTGAGGAACAGGGTCCATTTCGACGGGTTGCCGGACTGGCGCTCGGACCGCCGCGTGACCCAGCCCATGGCGTTGTAGCGCGTCGTCCGTCCGACCCAGACCCCGGCGGGCATCAGCTCACGCTCCTGCGCCACCCGGCCGTAAGCGTCGAAGACGATCTCGTTGCGGTCGAGCACCGGATTGGTCTTCGAACCGTTGCGGCGATGCAGGCTGCGAACCCGCGCCAGGTTGTTGCCGTTGGTGGCGACGTCGTAGATGAACTGACGCCAGGCGCCGTGACCGGCCGCCGGCTTGATCCAGGTGACGCGGCCACGCTGGTCGAACTCGAAGTCGGTCTGCAGCCCGGAGACGTCGCGGCTGGCGGCGGCGAGACCGGTGCCGCGGTCGATGTCGAGATCCACCGAATAGAACGGCATGGCGACCGAACCGCTGGCCCAGTAGCGCGACCGGCGCAGGCTGCCCCAGGCGTGCTCGTGGTCGATGCGGTAGTCCCAGTTGGTCAGCGGCAAGGTGCACAGGTTGGCGCTGGTCGACAGATTGCGCGAGTCGGCACCGAAGTAACGCTCGCGGAAGACCTGGCCACGGGCGTCGCGGGAGTAATTCACCAGTACGTCGTCGCGTCCCTCACCGGCGGCGTTCTGCAACAGCCGCTTGCGCAGCAGCGCTCCGGTGTTGGAATCGAAGCAGTAGGTCTGGCGCTCGCTCGCCGAGCCCTCCGTTTGGCGGGTCTCGGTGTAGGTCTCCAGAATCCACGGCTGGCTCGGCGAGGGGACGCCGTTGCCGGGGTTGTAATTGGTGTACTCGGTGCGCACGTTGGCGGAACCGAAGTTGCCGGCGGTGGTCATGGTGCGGTAGTGGCCGAGACCATCGAAGTCGGAGCGCCGCTCTTCGGCGAAGGTGCCGCCCGTGTAGTCCAGGCGTCGGCGTACCTCGCGCCGGTTGAGGTCGATGGCGTGGAGAAAGCCTCCCGGGTCGCGCTCGTAGCGCACCCACAGGGTGCGCCGGGCGTTGTTGCCGTTGCCCTCGAAGAACACCGCCGACTTGTAGAGGCGATTACTGCCGCTACCGATGCTGCGTAGGGGCGAGTAGGGCAAGCCGTACTCCCAACGCCGCGAGTTGGTCTCCGGCGGTACCGCGATGTGGCCGGCGAAGTAATAGACGGTCTTGTCGTTCTCCGGCGAGACCACCGTCCGCACCAGCTCGACCGGGCGCACGCCTCCCTGCAGAGGACCGGTATTGGTGAGGTCGAAGGACGGCGTGTAGGTCCAGGTGCCGACCTGCGACCCGCCCACCGAACGCAGGGTGCGCGAGATCACCCCCGGCGGCTGCGTCTGCCAGGGCTGGGGCGCCGGATCGGGGCCCTGGCTGCCGTCGTTACCCTGCGGAAAGACATAGGGCGCGTAGTTCCACTCGATCTCGCCCATGGTCGGCAACCGCAGGCGTTTCAGCAGACCGACCTTGGCGCAGCCAGTGCTGTGGGAAGTGAAGTGCTGGCTCGACGGCATCCAGTACTGGGAGCCGTCCGGGAAGGTGACGGAACGCAGGAGCTGCACCTTGGCGATCGGCCCGAGGGCCGGAATGAAGGGCGAGGTGACCCTTTCTTCGTAGGGGCAGGGGCGCTCGAGATTGACCTCTTCGTAATCGAAGGTATAGGTCGCCGTTTGTCCGCCGAAGGCCGCCAGCCGAATGCTCTTGATCAGCCTGCGGTTGCCCTGATCCATCGGCTTCGAGACGAACTGGATGGTGTGGGTGCGCTGCACCGTGGAGCCGCGGCCGTCGCGCAGGGTCCAGGTCAAGCCGCTGCCGGAACGAGCGATGGAGAGGTAGTTGCCATAGCGATCCTCCTGGCGGGTGAGCTGGCCGGAAGAATCGAAGGTGTGGATCTCGCCGTTCGGGAACTCGACGGTGCGCGTGTTGCCCTGCACCTTCAGCCGCAGATAGCTGTTGTCGCGGCTGTAGTAGACGTTGGCCGATGTCGGCCCGCTGGGCACCAGGCTGTTGTAGAACCGGCGCTCGGCACCGTCCGGGCCGACATAGAGCCACTGACCGGACTCGTTGCGTGGCCGCGAGCTGGGCGGAATCAGCAGCCCCAAATTGACCATCCAACCGAAACCGGCGTTGAAATCGAGACCGGCCTTGGGCTGGTGCTGGCACAGGAAGGACGGCGGCGCCACCGTCGTATCGCACAGGGTCTCCCAATCCCAGAGCTGGTTCGAGTACACCAAATTGAGGCTGTAGGAGAGGTCGGCGCCGACATCGTAGCGGCCGCCGATGGGCACCGTGATGGTGAGGCCACCGTTGAACAGGTTGACGTGGTCGATATCGCCGATCTGGAAGGCCGATTCGGTCGCCAGCCCGCGCTTGACGTTGGGATGTTGGGTATTGCCCCAGGCGAGGATGGGAAGTGCCATCGCCAGAAGCGCGAGCATTGCGAGGCGGCGCAGAGGATGTCGCTTCATCGGGAATCTCCTCGGGTTGGCCGGTGCCCGCGCACCGGCGGTTTCCCGAGAACGCGCCGAAACGACGCAGACTCCCCAAGCTCAGACCAGAAAAAGAGGGGCGACGGACGATCGCCGCGCCGACGTCAGTCGTCGGCGGGCGCCCCGTCCTTGATCACGAACCGCGCCTCGAGGCGCGCCACCTCGGAGGCGAGACCGGCCAGCTTGACGGACTTCAGCACCTCATCGAAGTCCTTGTAGGCGGCGGGCGCCTCGTCGCGCGGGTAGCGGCGGCAGTTGGTCAGGATGTCGTGCTCCGCGAAGCTGTGATCGACCTCGCCTTGATCGAGCTGACGAAAGGCCTGCTTCCGGCCCATGCGGCGCCCGGCACCGTGGTTGACGCTGAAGCACGATGCCTTTGCACCGGCCTCGGCAGCCATCACGGCAGACCCGGCCTGGGGATTTCCGGGCAGCAGGATCGGATGCCCGGTATCCATGAAAGGACCGCCGGCGAGCCCCGGATGACCGGCCGGGAAAGCCCGCGTCGCCCCCTTGCGATGGACCCACATCAGCCGGTTCCGCACCACCTCCTTCCGGGCGATGTTGTGGCTGATGAAGTAGACCAGGCTCCCCTTGACTCCCGGCATCACCTCCTCGAAGGCCTCGAGGACCAGGGCATTGATCAGAAGGTGGTTGAGGGTCGCGAAGTTCGCCCCCAGGGCCATGTCGTCGAGGTAAGAGTCGGCTTCCGGCGTCCCGAGGGGGGCGTAAACGAGCTGCGCATCTCCGCCCGGCAGCGGAATGTCCCATTCGCTGAACTTCTTCTTCAGGGCACGGAACTGGCCGGTCGCCAGATCATGGCCGAATCCTCGTGAGCCGCAGTGGGAGAGGAAGGCGACCCGACCGTGGTGCAGACCGAAGACCTCGGCGCGTTGGCGCGCCACCGGATCATCGGCGACCTCGACCACCTCACACTCCCCGAAGTGGTTGCCTCCGCCGTAGGAGCCGAGCTGCCGCATCTTGTCGCCGAAGCGCTTGTCACTCAGCCGCTCGCGCAACCGCTCGAGCCGCTGTGACAGGGCATCGACGCTGCCGTCGTGCCCGCGGTGGAATGGGTCCTCGCAACGCTCGGCCCAGTCGGCGGGAATCCCCAGCGCCGCGCAAACCTCCGGCGAGGCGCCATCGGTCACCGCCCGGCGAGCCACCTCGATGGGGAACCGGCGCGCCTTCTTGGCGTGGCGCTGGCCCTTGCCCGGTCCCGTCGGTACGCGCTCACCGATGGCTTTGATCAGAGCCCGCCGCACCCGATGTGAGACGACTTCTTCGGCCGGCAGATCGAGCTGTAGAAGGCTCATCGAGCACTTGATGTCGACTCCCACCGGTCCGGGATAGATATGACTCGGCGAAGCCAGCACGCATCCCACCGGCGCTCCGTAGCCGCAATGGGCATCGGGGTTGAGAACCAGCTCCTCGACCCCTGGTGCCTGCCGCGAGTTGCGCGCCTGCTGCAGGCAGAGGTCGTCGAAGGTGTCGCGGATGGCTGGCGTTCCGATCACCGTGATCGGGCGCCGTGAGCCACCGGCAACGGGCAGAATCGCCGTCGCCTCACCGGTAGCGATAAACGGACTGTCGTCTCCCATGGTCCAGCCATTTTCTCCCAACCCACCGCGGGGCGAGGCGCGAGGAACCGACGTCTAGCAGGTTGCTGAAAAACTCATCGGCAACCTGCGACCGAGCCCAGAAGGGCTCGGCGGCGGCTCAGCCGCCGCGACGGGAGAGGAGGCCCAAGAACCGCGCTTCTTGGGCCGGAGAGGGGCGCGCAGCCCCTCTCGGAAAAAACAGCTAGCAGCGCTGGAAAAGTCGCGAAGCGGACTTTCTCAGCAGCCTG
>JBCCHV010000092.1 GCA_039028635.1 Acidobacteriota bacterium | reverse complement strand
GAACCGCCTCGCGCTTGAACTCCTCACTGAAACGACGACGCTTCTCAACCATTTTGTGAACTCCTCCAGGCCTATTCTCATAGGCACGGTTTCTGTCCACAAAATCGGGGCAACTCCATTAGCCCCCCTGAAACGACATACCCCCTGAACGACTACCCCCCCTGCTTATAAACCAGCAGCCAGAGGGCCGAGTAATCGCCCATCAGCCGAACCCGCAGCACCTGCAGGCTGCGGGCTTCGTCGCCACGGCCATCGAGGACGAGCTGGCGGGTGACGTTCTCGAAGCGACCGAGGAAGCTATCGGCCAGACGCAGACTGTCGCGCGCCGCCCCGAACACCGCCTCCGAGCCATCGGCGAAGGTATCGTCGAGGAGCTCGCGCAGGGTCTCCATCTCCTCCCCCATGCGAACTCGCAGAGCGGCGGCCTCGAGTAGGAAACGCTCGACCTCGCCGTCCCAGTCGCCGGCCGGCTTGTCGAGCTGGTCGCTCTGCAGCAGCGATCGGTAGGCGATCACCTCGCGCGGCTCGAGACCATATTGGAAGACGTCCGGCGTCAGGCTGACGGCCTTCGGCGGAGCCCCCAGGGTGGTGCCGTCGAGGGCGGCGATCAAGCGCCCGAAGTGCTCCTCCACCAGCGGTGCACCGCTCGCACCACCACCCACCGCGGAGGCCGGAGTGCTCGCCACAGCCGCAGGAGACAACGTTTCATCTTCACTGCCCTCGGCCGCAGGGAAGGGATCGAGGGCGACGGCATCGAGGTCATGGCCCGGCTGGGCCTCGTTGAGACGCGGAATCAAGGCGCGTACCCGCTTGCGGATGTGGGCCAGGTCGTCGAGGCGCAGGTCGTCGTGCTGGAGATGGTTCTCGAAGCGCTCGATCTCCTCGCGCAGGCGACCGAGATCGACATCGAGGGCGCGGTCCGTGGAAACCCGGCGCTCGAGATCGAAGATCTGCTGGTACTCGTCGAAGATGCGCCGTTCCTCGCGGTTGTAGAGCTCGCGCACCTTGTTCTTGAAGACGAGATTGGTCTCGACCACGGCGAGCAGCATGTCGGGCTCGAAGTAGAGCCGTCCGAGGCTGTGCTTGAGGGTGCGATAGCGCTCGACCATGCGCCCTTCGCTGAGACCATCGAGGTCTTCCACCTCGTGGACCTCTCGGGCCAGGTCGAGGACCATGGCTCGGCGCTTCTCGAGCTGCTCCGGCTCCGCCGGCGGGCCGCCGACCAGCGAGCGGAAATTGCGATAGACCTGCCGCAGATGGCTGCGATCACCGAGGCCGACGGACAGGGTCCCGTCTTCCGTCTCCTCCCCCATGCGACTGAGCAGGAAGTCGATCTTGTCGATGCGATCGGCCTCCCAGGTTTCGCCGTCATGGGCGTAGAGATAGAAGCGCACGAGCTGCAAGAGGATCTTGTCGTCGTGGTTCCGGAAGCGCAGGAAGAACTGCCTCAGGAACGACGGGTCGACTCTGCTATCCTCCGCCAACAGCGCTTCCGAGAGACTCCCGACCTGCCGTTCGACGACGTCCATCTGGCCCGCCAGCCCGCCAGCCTGGGAGGCGTTGAGGCTTTGGGAAATCTCCTTCAGGCGGCCGTAGAGGCTCTGAAACTCCGCCGGATAGCGATCGTCGAGACCTTCGAAGTAGAGCTTGGCGAGACTCTGCAGGAACTGGTGGAAGACCCACGCCGCGCGGAATCGCTGGGAAAGGTTGACGTAGCGCCGGTGGAGAACGTCGAGCTCTTCCACCGACATTGTGTTATCGACCACCATGGGAGCTTTCCATTCTAAGCCATGGCTAGCCAAAACCCGAACCCGACTCCGCAGGTTCTGATTTCCGAGGAGCGCCTGCAAGCGCGCGTGCGCGAGCTGGCGGCGGAGATCGAGCGCGACTATGCCGGTAACGACAATTTGCTCTGCGTCGGTGTGCTGAAGGGATCCGTCTTCTTCCTCGTCGACCTGCTCAAGGAAATTCGCCAGATTCCGGTGGCCGTCGACTTCTTCCAAACCTCCAGCTATCGCGATGGCACCCAGCCGGGAGAGATTCGCATCCTGAAGGACATCGATCTCTCGATCCGGGGCCGGGACGTGTTGCTGATCGAAGACATCGTCGATACCGGCTACACCCTCTCCACGATTCTCGGCCTGTTGCGCTTCCGGGGAGCGCGCAGCGTCAAGCTCTGCGCCCTGCTCGACAAGACTCCGGCCCGCAAGGTCGAGGTGCCCATCGACTACCGCGGCTTCGAGGTCGACGACGTCTTCGTGGTCGGCTACGGCCTCGACTACGCGGAGCACTATCGCAATTTGCCCTTCATCGGCATCTACCAGGGGGACTCCTGATGCAGTTCAACCACACCCAGCGGGCCCCGGCGGCAATCGGCCCCTACTCGCAGGCGGTCGAAATCGATGGCTGGCTCTACACCTCCGGACAGATCGCCCTCGATCCGCAGACCGGTGAGATGGTCGACGGCGGCTTCGAGGCCGAGGCCCGGCAGGTGTTGGCCAACCTGAAGGAGGTCCTGGCGAGCGCCGGCTGCACCTTCTCGGACATCGTCAAGGCCAACATTTTCGTCACCGACATGGCCAATTTCCCGCAGCTCAACGAGCTCTACGGCACCGCCCTCGGCGACCATCGCCCAGCGCGCTCCACCATCCAGGTGGCCGCTCTCCCCAAGGGCGGTCTGGTCGAGATCGATCTGGTGGCGCGGATACCGCGGTAAGGGATCGTGCCATCCGAGGGGCGCTCCGGCGCCCCTCCCAGGGCCGGACCCACAGCACGTCCGGTTCTTGTCGACCGAGTCAGTCTGGCGGCGAAATCAGAGTTTCGACCCGGCCACTCTCCAGGTCGATGCGGTGCAGCCGACCGGTGTCGGCAGCGACCACCAGCAGACGACCGCGAGCGTCCCGCGAGAAGTCGGCGAGGGAACCGAAGGAAACTCCGAGCAGATCGCCGCCGTCGACTTTGCCGTTGGGCTCCCCGCCATCACCGGCGAGCACGCGTAGAATCCCAGAGCTCTTCTCCAGCCGCAGCAGGCGGCCGTTGACCCATTCGGTGAGCAAAAGATCGCCGTTTTCCTCCTCGAGGATGCCCCCGAAATAGCCGAACGGGCTGTCGAGGGCCCGATCGCCATCCTTCGCCGATCCGCGCTCGCCGCGGCCAGCGATCGTCCGGATGACGCCGCTGGTGCCATCGACTCGCCGAATCCGTTGATTGAAACTGTCGCCGATGATCAGGTCACCGTTGCGGGCCCTCAGGGCGACGTGGGGGCGAGCGAGACTGGCGTCGAGGGCTGAGCCGCCGTCGCCGGCGAAGCCACCCTCGCCACTGCCGGCCAAGGTCTCGAGACGGCCACTCTCCAGGTCGAGACGACGCACCCGATGGCTGTCGGTGTCCGTGAAGAGGACCTCGCCGGGGCTGTCGGCATTGACGAAATAGGGTCCATAGAGACTGCGTTCGAGGGCCGGACCGTCCCCGGAAACGGCCCGCTCGCCGTTGCCGGCCACGGTGGTGATGATGCCGCTCTCGGCATCGACGCGGCGAATTCGATGATTGCAGCGGTCGGCGATGTAGAGATTGCCGTCGGCATCCGCATCGATCGAGTCGGGACAGCCGAGGCGCGCCTCCGTCGCCGGACCGCCATCGCCCGAGAATCCCTTCTCGCCGGTTCCCGCCACCACCCGCACTTCGCCGGTCGCGGGATCGTAGCGCTGCACCCGATGGCCGCCACGCTCCGAGATCAGAACGACGCCGTCGGCCAACACGGCGACGCCGAGGGGAAACTCGAGCCGGACGGCAGAGGCCGAGGCGGCCGGCGATTGCTCGGCGGCGACCAGAGCGCTGCAGCAAACGGTGGCGAGAAGGACTGCTGGGGTGGAGATTCTTGCGCGCATTCGGTCACTCCCTTCATCGAGCTTTTCTGTCGATACGCAGGAAGCGTTCGTTGGTTCGCGACGGCGGTCACCGCGGGAAGCCTCGGCAGGGCGGTTGCGAATCGGCCGACCAATACCCTATGCTGTAGCCCTTCCGGTTCTGCCCACTAGATCTAGTAGGCGGAGGCAACAGGGAACCCGGTGAGAATCCGGGACTGTCGCGCAGCGGTCAGGGAGAACGAAGATCACGAGTCCCCACGGGGACGGGCACTGGCGAAAGCCGGGAAGCCGTGATCGTAGGCTGGTGATCTCGCGTCACCGAAGCTCCCGAGTCCGAAGACCTGCCGGAAGCCGGGGCAACCCGGTTTCGCAACTCACCTTCGCGTCCGAGGTGAGGTGGTCTGCCGCCATGTGTGTGCATGGCGCCGGCCCCCCGGCTCTGCGTCGCGAAGGCCCATTTCCTTCGCGATCAAGGAGCCGCGATGACGATCAGTCCCCTCGAACTTCCCGTAGCCTCCACCCCGTCCGAGCTCGAAGTCGTGCGCCGCGACGGCGAACGCATGGCGTTCGATGACGCCCGCATCCGAACCGCCCTCTCGAAGGCCTTTCTGGCGGTCGACGCCGCCGCCCTGGAATCTCCCGAATCCCAGGCCACCGTGGCCGAGCTGACGGCCGAGGTCACGGCGGAGCTCACCGACCGCCGCAACGGCCGCCGGGCGGTCCACATCGAAGAGATCCAGGATCAGGTCGAGCTCGCCTTGATGCGGCGCGGCCACCATGCGGTTGCCCGGGCCTACGTCCTCTATCGCCACCAGCGCGCTCAGCAGCGCTCCTCGCCGACGGCCGGCGAAGCGCTCCGGGTGCGGCTCGAAAGTGGCGACCTGCGGGAGCTGACGGCGGATGACCTCGAATCACCGATCGCCCGCGCTTGCGAAGGTCTCGCCGAAGCCCGCGCCGCCGAGCTGGTGACCGAGATCCGGCGCAATCTCTACGACGGCGTCAGCTTGGCGGAGCTGGCATCGGCCCGGGTGCTGGCGGCGCGCTCCTCGATCGAGCAGGAGCCCGAGTACTCTCAGGTCGCCGCCCGACTGCTGCTCGAAGGTCTCCGCGGCGAGGTGTTCGGCTTTCTCGGGCGGCAGCCTTCGCGGGACGACCGCGACGCCTTTCCCGCCTATGTACAGCGCGGCGTGGCCTTGGGTTATCTCGCTCCCGAGCTCTTGACCTACGACCTGGCGGAGCTCGCCGCCGGCCTCGACCCGGCGCGCGATCAGCAGTTCCAGTACCTCGGCCTCCAGACCCTCTACGATCGCTACTTCATTCAGCACGACGGCACCCGCATCGAGCTGCCGCAGTTCTTCTTCATGCGAGTGGCGATGGGCCTGGCCCTCGCCGAAGAGCACCGCCAGGAGCGCGCGATCGAGTTCTACCGGCTGCTGTCGTCCTTCCGCTTCATGTGCTCGACCCCGACACTGTTCAATGCCGGCACGCCGCGGCCGCAGCTCTCAAGCTGCTTCCTGACCACCATTCCGGACGATCTGAGCGCGATCTACAGCGGCATTCGCGACAACGCCTTGCTCTCCAAGTACGCCGGCGGGTTGGGCAACGACTGGAGCCCGGTGCGCGCCCTCGGCGCCCGCATCCGCGGCACCAATGGAGAGTCCCAGGGCGTGATCCCCTTCCTCAAGGTGGCCAACGACACCGCCATCGCCGTCAACCAGGGCGGCAAGCGGCGCGGCGCGGTCTGTGCCTACCTCGAGGTCTGGCACGCCGATGTCGAGGAATTTCTCGACCTGCGCCGCAATACCGGCGACGAGCGGCGTCGCACCCACGACATGCATACCGCTCTGTGGATTCCCGACCTGTTCATGAAGCGGGTGGCCGCCGGCGGCTCCTGGACTCTCTTCTCGCCCGACGAAGTGCCCGACCTCCACGACTGCTACGGTCGCGAGTTCGAGCGCCGCTATCAGCACTACGAGGCCGCCGCCGAGGGTGGTGAGCTGCGCCTCTGGCGCCGCGTCGACGCCGTCGATCTCTGGCGCCGGGCGCTGTCGCGCCTGTTCGAAACGGGCCACCCCTGGATCACCTTCAAGGATGCCTGCAACGAGCGCTCGCCGCAGGGCCATGCCGGCGTCGTCCACTCTTCCAATCTGTGCACCGAGATCACCCTCAACACCAGCGACGACGAGGTCGCGGTCTGCAACCTCGGCTCCCTCAACCTGCCGGCCCACCTCGCTGACGGCGAGATCGATCGCCAGGCCCTCGCCAGCACCCTGCGCACCGCCATGCGGATGCTCGACAACGTCATCGACGACAACTACTACACCATTCCCCAGGCCGAACGCTCCAACCGTCGGCACCGCCCCGTCGGCCTCGGCCTGATGGGCTTTCAAGATGCCCTCTTCGAGCTGCGCATCGCCTACGGCTCGCAGCAGGCGGTGGAGTTCGCCGACCACAGCATGGAGCTGGTCAGCTACTACGCCCTCGAAGCCTCCTGCGATCTCGCCGCGGAGCGCGGCGCCTATCCGAGCTTCCGGGGCTCCCTGTGGAGCCAGGGGATTCTGCCGATCGACTCTATCGAGCGGCTGGCGACGGCGCGCGGAGACTTCCTCGACCAAGATCGCTCCGCAAGCCTCGATTGGGAGCCGTTGCGGCAGCGCATTCGCGAGCACGGCCTGCGCAACTCGAACACCATGGCGATCGCTCCGACGGCGACCATCTCGAACATCTGCGGCGTCTCCCAGAGCATCGAGCCGCTCTACCGCAATCTGTTCGTGAAATCCAACCTCTCGGGCGAGTTCACGGTGATCAATCCCTACCTGGTGCGGGACCTCAAGGAGCTCGGCCTGTGGGACGAGGTGATGATCAGCGACCTCAAATTCCACGATGGCTCGGTGCAGCCCATCGAGCGCATTCCGGCAGAGCTCAAGGAGCTCTATTCGGGCGCCTTCGAGATCGACTGTCGATGGCTGATCGAAGCCGCCTCGCGGCGCCAGAAGTGGATCGACCAGTCGCAGTCCCTCAACCTCTATGTCGCCCGCCCGGACGGCCCGCTCCTCGACAACATCTACAAGCTGGCCTGGGTACGGGGTCTCAAAACCACCTACTACCTGCGCTCGGAAGGTGCCAGCCAGGTCGAGAAGAGCACCTTGCGGAAGACCGACGGCCAGCTCAACGCCGTGGCCGTCGCAGAGCCAGCCGCCTGCTCCCTCGACGACCCCGAATGCGAAGCCTGCCAGTAACCACCTCCAGGAGAGCCAAGCCATGAACTGGAACGATCCCCTCGCCCGCGGCGGCAACCCGACGGCACCACCTCCGGAGCTTCGCCACCGGACCCCGGCAGCGCCGAGCCGGATCCCGGATCCCGACCCCGCCGCGGCCAGTCCCGCGGCCAGTCCCGGCCTGTCGACCCTCGAGCGCAACGGCGCCCGGGTGCGGGTCGACGACAAAGCGATGATCAACAGCCGGGCCGACGTCAACCAGCTCCTGCCCCTGAAGTATCGCTGGGCCTGGGAGAAGTACCTCGCCGCCTGCAACAACCACTGGATGCCGACGGAGGTCTCGATGCAGCGGGACATCGCCCTCTGGCGATCGACCGACGGCCTGGCCGCCGACGAGCGTCTGATGGTGAAGCGCAATCTCGGCTTCTTCGCCACCTCCGAGTCGCTGGTGGCCAACAACATCGTGCTCGCCGTCTACCGTCACCTGACCAATCCGGAGTGCCGCCAGTACCTCCTGCGCCAGGCCTTCGAAGAGGCGGTTCACACCCACACCTTCCAGTACATTTGCGAGAGCCTCGCCCTCGACGAAGGGGAGCTGTTCAACATGTACCGCGAAGTGCCGTCGATCACCGACAAGGCGGCCTGGGCTCTGGGCCACACGCGGCATCTCGAAGATCCCGAGTTCCGTACCGGTACGCCGCAGCGGGATCGCCTTTTCCTGCGGGACCTGGTGGCCTTCTACGTCGTCTTCGAAGGCATCTGGTTCTATACCGGCTTCGCCCAGATCCTCTCCCTCGGCCGGGCCAACAAGATGGTCGGCATCGCCGAGCAGTATCAGTACATCCTGCGCGACGAGTCGCTGCACCTGAACTTCGGGGTCGACGTGATCAATCAGATTCGCGCCGAGAACCCGGGCCTGTGGAACGGTGAGCTCGAGGAACCCGTGCGCGGCATGCTCTACGAAGCCGGCGAGCTCGAGCTCGCCTACGCTCGCGACACCATGCCCAACGGGCTCCTCGGCCTGACCGCCGAGCTCTGCGAGCAGTACGTCCGCTTCATCACCAATCGGCGCGCCCAGCAGCTCGGCATGGAACCCCTCTACCCTCCCGGGGACAATCCCTTCCCCTGGATGTCCGAAGTCATCGACCTGCGCAAGGAGAAGAACTTCTTCGAGAGCCGAGTCACCGAGTACCAACAGGCCGGCGCGCTGCGCTGGTAGGCGACGGACGGGCAGCGGATAAGGCGGTCAGGCCTCGGCGAGGCGAGCGAGGGCGTCGCCGATGTCCTGCTCCGAAACGTCGTGATGGGTGACGAAGCGCACCTCTCCGGGGCTGATGGCGACCGCCTTGACCCCCTTCGCCTCGGCCCGACGGCAAAAGGCCAGGGCGTCGCCATCGGGCGGACCGGCGATCACGATGTTGGTCGCCACCGCCGACGGATCGACCGTCCAGCCGCGGACCGCCAGGCCCTCCGCCAGGGTGCGGGCGTTGCGATGGTCGGCGGCCAGCCGGGCGGGCCCCCGCTCGAGGGCGAGAAGGCCGGCGGCGGCCAGGATTCCCGCCTGGCGCATCGCCCCGCCGAGCATCTTGCGCACCCGCCGCGCCTCCTCGATCAGGGCAGCGGATCCGGCGAGGAGTGACCCCACCGGCGCGCCCAGCCCCTTCGACAGCGACACCATCACCGAATCGAAGCCCGCCGCCAGGTCTGCCGGCGATTCCCCGAGCGCCTCCGAGGCATTGAACAGGCGCGCCCCATCGAGGTGCACCGGCAGGCCGCGCTGCCGCGTCACGGCGAGGATCGCTTCGCGGCGCGGACGGTCGTAAAGGGTGCCGCCCGCCATGTTGTGGCTGTTCTCGATCACCACCGCCACGGTGCGCGAGCGGTAGACGACTTCGGGCGCCACGGCGCCTTCGACCTGCGGCGCCGTGAGCAGCCCGCGATCGGCCACCAGGGTGCATGGCAGCAGACCGGAGAGTGCGGCCATCGCGCCGAGCTCGTAGAGGACGATGTGGCTCTTCGCCTCGCAGATCACCTCGCCGCCGGGGTGGCCGTGGAGGTGGAGCGCGATCTGGTTTCCCATGGTTCCCGAAGGCAGGAACAGAGAGGCCTGATGGCCGAGGAGATCGGCGGCCTCTCGTTCGAGGCGCCGCACCGTCGGATCCTCGCCATAGACGTCGTCCCCGACCTCCGCCGCCGCCATCACCTGGCGCATCGCGGAGTCGGGCTGCGTCACCGTGTCGGAGCGCAGGTCGATGGGGCGTCGGAGCACTGGGGAGAAGGTCGGGCTAGAACCCGAAGGCGAGGCGCACGGCGCCCTGTAGCTCCTCCCCCTGCTCGACCTCGAAGGTGAGCTTCGGCAGCAGCAGGTTGATGGTGACCCCGGCATAGGCAAAGGTCGCCTCGTGGCGGCGATCGAAGGTGCCGCCGGCCAGGCGCTCGAGGCTGCCATCGCCGGAGTAGTAGCCGACACCGACATAGGGGGTCACCACCGTGAATCCCTTGCTGAGCAGGAGCTCGGCGCCGTAGAGGTCGAGGTCGTAGGGCCCGGAGTCGAGGCTCTGGGTTCCGGTCAGGCGCAGTGACAGAGCCGGAGACAGGGCACCCCCATCGAGAATCGCCCACTGCACCTCGGCCGAGACCAGCTCGAGATCACCGCCGGCGGCACGACCGTAGCTGATCCCGAGGTCGATGCCGCCCGGCAAGCCCTTGCGTGCTCCGACGCGAGCGAACGACAGCAGATCGCCCGGAAGATCGTCGTCGAGGGCCGCTTCGATGGCATCGCCGTCGGGGTCGACGCTGAGATCGGCATAGATCTCGAACCCGATCAGGCCAAGGGGTGCCGCGGCGTGGCGCGGATAGGGATAAGCGGCGAAGATCAGGCGGTCGTGGAAATCCTCGAAAGCCTGACGCGAGATCGTCGGATCGACCTCAAAGGCGGCCAGCGGAGCGCCAAGGGTGGCGGCGAGCAACAAGCCGAGTAGGCCGAGCAGCAGAGGGCGCGCTACGGGAGTCATCGGATCTCCTCTTCAGGTGCCGAAACCGCCGGCGCGGACGCAGTCACGGAGGTTTCGAGGTAGGTCGACAACAGCTCTTCGAGCAGTCCGCCGGCGGTTGGCAGCACGGTCTCCGCCGCCACTCGCCGGCTGACCTCGTCGAGCGGCGTCAACACCGCCAGATTACCTTCTCGAATCAGAGCGGTGAGGTCGTAAGTGGCCTCCTCCGCCCAGCGAGCCGCCCGGAAAAAAGCCTGGCCCTGAATCGTCTGCCGGTCGAGGCGCAGCCAGAGATCGCCCACCTGGGCGAGGGCGGCGGCGATCCGGCGATTGCCCAGCTCGCGACCGCTGCCGGCGATGGGGCGCGGCCAGAATGGCTGCAGGGAATGCTCTGCCGCGGCCCGAGCAAAGCTTCGCTCATCGCCGACGGCGCCATGGAAAACGGCATCGAAGGCGCCCTCGCCGAGAGCTTCCGCGACCACCCGCCGCTGGCCCGGATCGAGCTCGAGGACGAGCCCTTGAACCGTTTCGAAGCCTGCCCGTCGAAGGCGACCGAGCTCCGGCAGCCAGCGCTCAGGGTCGGCGCTCAGGCCCGCGACCAAGGGCCAAACGGCCAATCCCGCGGAGACCTCGGGCCAGTGGATGTCCTCGCCCGCGAGGAGCTCCGGCAGGGGATCCCACAGCACGTCGGCCGCGGCCGGTACGGCCGGCGGCGTTTCACCGGTCGGACACTGATAGAGAACTCGCGTGCCGGCGGCGAGGCGCTCTTCGGCCCAGCGGAAACGCTGCTCCTCGGCGGCTGGCGCCACTGGCGGACAGTAGACCAGGGAAGGCAGCTCCTCCCCTTCCTGCGCCGCAAGCTCCGGATCGCGGGACGTCGCGGTGACGCCGAGGGTGGCCAGCGAAACGTCGCTCCAGGGAGTGGCCGGATAGGGCCAGCGCGCCGGTCGCCACGCCACCCAGAAAGAGCTCGGCTCGACCGGCGTCGGCTGCCACCGGATGGCCGGCGGCGCCGCCATCACGAGCCGACTCCGCGCACCTGAAGCGCGCGCTCGATGTACTTGGCGAGCACATCGACCTCCAGATTGAGGCGGCTCCCGACGACACATTCTCCGAGGGTGGTGACCTCGAGGGTGTGAGGAATCAAGGTCACCGAGAAATCGCCCTCACCGACCGCCGCGACGGTCAGGCTGACGCCGTCGAGGGTCACCGATCCCTTCTCCACCAGGTACGGCGCCTGCGATTCCGGCAGGGCGAAGGTCAACCAGCGGTGCTCCGTCAGATCGCGTCGTTCGATGACCTCGACCCAGCTATCGACGTGCCCCTGAACCCAGTGGCCGCCGAGGGCATCGCCCATGCGCAGGGCAGGCTCGAGGTTGACCGCCGAACCGGCGGCGAGGCGATCGAGATTGGTCCGGGCGAGGGTCTCCGGAGCCAGCTCGACGGTCGAGCGCTCACCGTCGCGCGCGGTGATGGTCAGGCAGACCCCGGAAACCGCCAAGCTGGCGCCGAGGTCGAGGCGTGCACCGAGCTCGGCGCTATGGGCGATCACCAAGCGCTTGCCGCCCTGTCCCGAGGGCTGCGGCGCCTCGGCTACGATTCCACGCTCGACAACAAGGCCGGTAAACATTCTGCTCGGTATCCTTCGATGATGCGGTCAGGTCCGCGCTGGCGGATGGTCAGGTCTTCGAGTCGTGGCGCCGACGACAGCGGATCCATCCCGGCACCGGCAAGGGGCCCCGGCGCGCTGCGGCCACCGATCAGAAGCGGCGCCACCGCCACCGCCACGCGATCGTAGAGACCGGCTTCGAGAAACGCCGCGGCGACCTCCCCGCCGCCTTCGACGAGCAGGCTGCGAACTCCCCGGCGATGGAGATCCCGCAGCACCTCCGGCACCTCGGGCCGGGCCAGAACGACGACTCGTGCCCCGGCTCGCCGGAGGCTCTCGCGCCGCTCCTCCGGCGCCTCGGCGGCAGTGTATATCAGCACTTCGCCAGCCTCCGACAGCATGCGCCGATCAGCCGGCAAGCGCAACCTGCGATCGAGCACGATGCGCAGAATGGGACCGTCGGCCTTACCCAGCCGCCGGGTCAGGCGAGGGTCGTCCGCCAGCGCCGTCTCGCTGCCCACCAGAATGGCGTCATGGCTCTCCCGCAGGTCGAGCGACCAGCGTCGCGACGGCGGCGACGAGATCCACTGACTGTCTCCGGAGACGGTCGCGATCTTGCCGTCGAGACTCATCGCCCACTTGAGGGTCACCGCCGGCCGCGCCAGCAGGCACGAGGTCACGAAGGCGAGATTCAAACGCACCGCCGCCGCCGCCCGCTCGCCGATCTCGACGGCGATCCCGGCGGCACGCAGGCGCTCGAAACCGCGTCCCGCGACCCGCCGGTCCGGATCCCGGTGACAGGCCACCACCCGCCGCACGCCGGCGGCGATCACGGCGTCGCTGCAGGGCGGCGTGCGCCCGCGATGGGAGCACGGCTCGAGGGTGACATAGAGGGTGCTGTCGCGGGCCTCGTCGCCAGCCCGCGCCAGCGCTTCGACCTCCGCATGGGGGCCACCGACGCGACGGTGGTAGCCCTCCCCTACCACCTCGCCGTGGCGCACCAGAACGGCTCCCACCATCGGGTTGGGGGAGGTGCGATAGCGCCCGCGAGCCGCCAGCCGCAGGGCGCGGTCCAGATACTCAGCCGAGGAGGGCAGAGGCGAACTCCCGGGGGCGAAACTCCACCAGGTCGTCCGGAGTCTCACCGACCCCAAGGTAGAGCACCGGTAGACGGAGCTCGCGAGCCACCGCCACCGCCATGCCGCCCTTGGCGGTGCCGTCGAGCTTGGCGAGCAGCACACCATCGATCGGCACCACGTCGCGGAAGGTGCGGGCCTGCGACAAGGCGTTCTGGCCGGTGGTGGCGTCGAGCACCAGGACCGTACGCCGCGGCCAGCCCTCGGCTTCACGATCGATCACACGGCCGATCTTGCCGAGCTCCTTCATCAGATATTCCTTGGTGTGCAGCCGGCCGGCGGTGTCGACCAGCACTTCGTCGACGCCGCGGGCCTTGGCGGCCTTGAGGGAATCGAACACCACCGAGGCCGGGTCGGCCCCGGCCTGGGACTGCACGACATCGACACCCAAGCGCTCCCCCCACAGGGAGATCTGCTCGATGGCGGCGGCGCGAAAGGTGTCGCCGGCGGCCATCAAGACCTTCTTTCCGCGCCCCTGGGCATGGCGCGCCAGCTTGGCGATGGAGGTGGTCTTGCCAACGCCGTTGACGCCGATCACCAGGGTCACCAGGGGCCCGTCGGACCTGCTCTCCGCCGGCTTGCGTCCCGCCGGCAAGGCGGCATCGAGCAACAGCAGGGACATCTCGTCGACCAGCATCTCGCGCAGGCGCAACAGATCGGCCCCCTGGTGGGCCTTGACGTCGGCCTTGATGCGCTCGACCAGCTCAAGAGAGGTTTCGACGCCGATGTCGGCGCTGATCAGGGCTTCTTCGAGGTATTCGAGGGTGTCCTCGTCGAGCGTCGCGCGCCCTTCGAGGGCGGCGTTCATCTTGTCGAGGATCTCCGTATGGGTCATCAGGAGACCGCGTTTGAGCTTCTTCCAGAAGCCCTTCTTCTCGCCTTCTCCGTCCGGGAGCTTGCGTTCCGGAGCCAGCTCGAGGGTGTCGTTGCTCATGGCGCGATGATATCGCGATCACGGCCTTCGGAGGACCTTCGGGCAAGCCGCCGACGGCCCGCGTCGAAGCGGTCCAAAGGCTTGCGGTAGCATGGCTTCGAGTCGATCATGGCCGACCCTGCCCCGCACTCCCCGCCGCCAGCTCTCGAAGACTTCGTGGTGCAGCCAGTGCGCCGCCCCGGAGGCCTGCCGCGACGCTGCTTGACCATCGGCCGCCACCTGATGGGGCTGGTCTATGGCCGCCTGCTGGCCTCGGTCCGAGATCGACCGGAACGCGCCAAGTCGGGCCTGGCCTACCGCCTCGAGTGGCTCCTCGCAATCCTGCTGCGCCCGCTGTTCGCCGCTTCCAAGCTGATTCCTCTGCCCTTCCCGGTGCAGCTCCGGCGACGCCTCGAGATGCTCGGACCGACCTACATCAAGCTCGGCCAGGTTCTCAGTCTGCGCTCCGACATCCTGCCCCGCCCGGTCACGGACGAGCTCAAGAACCTGCTCGATCGCCTGCCGGTGGTGCCCTTCGAGGCCTTTCTCGAACGCGTTCGCAACGATCTCGGCAAGCCCGTCGAGCGGGTCTTCGACTGGATCGATCCGGAACCGCTGGGCTCGGCCTCCATCGCGCAGACCCACCGCGGCACCTTGAAGAACGGTCAGGCGGTGATCCTCAAAGTGGTCAAGCCCGGCATTCGAGAAACCCTGGAGCGCGATTCCAAGCTCCTTTGGCTGCTCGCTCGCATTCTCCAGGGCTTCTTTCCGCGCTACCAGCCGAAGCGCATGATCGACGAGTTCGTCGCCTATACGCGGCGCGAGGTCGATCTCCGCCTCGAGGCCGACAACGCCGAGATCTTCGCCGCCAACTTCGCGGATCTGCCGGACATCGTGTTTCCGGCGATCTATCGCCACGCCAGTGGGGCCAACCTGCTCACCATGGAGTACTTGTCCGGCGAACGGCCGGACTCGCTGCGCGCCCGCAACCTCGCCGAGGGCGAGCGTCGCCGGCTGATCGAGCGCGGCGCTTCGGCGATCATCCGGATGATCTACCGCGACGGCTTTTTCCACGCCGACCTCCATCCCGGCAACCTCCTCGTCCTGCCCGGGCCCAAGCTCGGCTTCATCGACCTCGGCATGGTGGGACGCTTCGACGACGAGCTGCGCCGCACGCTGCTCTACTACTTCTACTGCCTGGTGATGGGCGACGCCGAGAACGCCGCGCGCTATCTCGCCAGCACCGCCAAGGCCGGCGTCGGAGCGCGCCCGGCGGCCTTTCGTCGCGAGGTGGCGGAGATCTGTCGCCGCTGGCATCGCTCGGCCAAGTTCGCCGACTTCTCCCTCGGCCAGCTGATCCTCGAATCGGTCGAGCGCGGTGCCCGCCACCGCCTGTTCTTCCCGGTCGAAATGGTCTTGATGACCAAGGCCCTGGTGACCTTCGAGGGCGTCGGCCACATCCTCGAGCCGGAGTTCGATGTCGTCGCCGTCTCCCAGCAGCCGATCCAGGCCTTGCTCCTGCAGCAGCTCAACCCCTTGCGGTTGGTCGAGGCCGGTTTGCGCAGTGCGCCGGAGATCTTTGACGCCATGATCAAAACACCGGCCTTGGTGAGCGAAGCGATGCGGCTGCTCGAAGCTCAGAACCGGCAGCCGCCGGAAAACCCCATCGGCGGCCTGCACGGCGCTCTCTTCGGAGGTTTCTGCTTGCTCTCGGGGGTGGTGCTGTGGGTCAGCGACGGCCCCCTGTGGGCGGCCCTCGCGCTCGCCGGCCTCGGTTTCTTGGTCGGCCTCTTCGCCCGCCGCTAGCAGGCTGCTGAAAAGCCGCGTGGCGGCTTATTCAGCGCCTGCTGTTTGTTTCAGGGGGGCTAAAGGCGCCCCCCTCAGGCGCACGCACATGTCGTGCGCCTTCACCCCCGTCCTCGGCGGCTTTCGCCGCCGCCTCGCCCCTCGGGCTCGGAAGCTCTTGAAG
>JBCCHV010000091.1 GCA_039028635.1 Acidobacteriota bacterium | reverse complement strand
TTCGAGAGCGGGGTCCGGGAGTTGGGCGGCGACCGCCGTCTCCGGCGCCACGTCGGCGATCGTCTCGCCGCCTGGAGAGCGGTTCCAGTAGAGCCAACCGGCAGCCGCCAGGGCGATCAGGGCAGCGGCTGCGGCGAGGCCGATCCACAGCCCCTTCTTGCCGCCGCCGGATTCCTCTTCCGCCGGCTCGGCGTCGAGGTCGACGTCCGGCAGGGCCGTGGCCGCAGGCGCCGAAGGCGGAGGGCTGGCAGTCGCCGCGGCGGCGCTGGCGGTGGCGGCGGCGACGACGTCGGGAGTGATCTTTTGGGTGGCGCCGACGAGGGCCGCGCTCGGAATCTCGAGGGTCTTCTCGGCTTCGATCTCCTCCGTCTCGCGCTCGATCTCGTCGCGGAAGAGGTTGTGCATGAAGAACGCCAGGTTGAAGGTGGTGGCGTTGAACTGGCCATCGACGATCAGCCGCGACAGCTCCTTGTGCCAGGTCACGGCATCGGCGATGCGCTGGCTGCGAGGGGCGAGGCTGCGGGCGATGAGGCTGGCGATCTGAGGCGGAATCGCGCTGCCTTCGGAGGCCACCTGGGCGCGTTCGACGATCGGGCCGTAGCCCTCGGCCGTCGGCGGCGGCAGCGGCTGGCAGGTGAGCAGCTCGAAGAGGATGACGCCGAGGGAGAACACGTCGTCGGATTTCTCGGCGCTGCCGGCGCTGAGCGCTTCCGGTGCCAGATAGCGGGTGACGCTGGTACTGAAGGCGCCGCCGCCGGCGAGGCGGGTCAGGCCCGGGGCGACCTCGAAGCCGAGCAGGCGGGTCTCGCCTTCACTCGACACCATGATCAGGTGCGGAACCACGAAGCCGTGCAGGATGCGGTCGTTGCCGAAGCGCGTTTCGTAGGCCATCGTCAGGGCGAGGGCGATGCGCTCGGCGATCAGCAGGGCGTGGTCCGTCGGCATCGGTTGCTGTGTGGTGCTGGCGGCGACCAGCAGATCGCTCAGGTTCTTGCCCGAGACGTAGTCGTAGGCGACATAGGGAATGCTGCGCACCTCGCCCATGCCGACGCCGTTGCCGATGTTGGGGCTCTTCAGCCCATCCTGGATGACGGTGCGTTCTTGCACCTCTTGCCAGAGGTGTCCGCCGTTGATGTTGCGTCCGTTGAAGACCCTCAGGAGTACGACCTGCTCGACTCCTTCGCCACCGACGCGACCGGCGCGAAAGGCCTCGCCGAGGGAATCCTCACTCAGCTTCTTCAGCAGGAGATAGGGCCCAAACTCTTCGAGAGTACTCATCCTTTCCTCCAACAGGGGCACCGAGACGGGTACCAGTCCAAGAGATCACAAGAGAATGGAGGGGAGCTCCCCTCAAGCCATTAGTTATATCAAGGCGGCGTGTCCGGGGCGGCGGCCGCCGCCCGACGCTCCTCCGCCCAGCGCTTGCGCCAGTAGCGTTTTTGCCACTCGTTGACGTTGCGATTGTGCTCCGCCAGGGTGCGCGCGAAGACGTGAGATCCATCGTTCCGACTGACGAAGTAGAGGAAGGGGACGTCGGCCGGTGCGGCGGCCGCCGCCAGGCTGGCGGCGCCCGGCGAGCAGATCGGGCCGGGCGGCAGGCCGGGATAACGATAGGTGTTGTAGGGCGAGTCGAGCTGTAGGTCGGGGCGCCGGATATTGCCGTCCCAACGCCCCAGCCGCTTGAGGGCGTAGATCACCGTCGGGTCGGCGTAAAGGGCGATGCCGCGGTCGAGGCGATTGCGATAGACCCCGGCGATGACCGGTCGTTCATCGGCCAACTGGGCTTCCTTCTCGACGATGCTGGCGAGGGTGACGAGCTCGCGGACGGAGACGTCGGCTGGCCGTTCGATGGCTTCGAGGCGCTGGCGAAAGGTCTCGACCAGGGTGGCGACGATGGTCTTCTCATCGACGCCGCGGGGGAAGCGATAGGTGTCCGGAAAGAGGTATCCCTCGAGGTCCTCGGCGGCCGGGTCGAGATCGAGAATCGGGCTCGGGTCGCGCATCGCCGCGACGAAGGCTTCGGCGTCGCCGAAGCCGGCGGCGGCGAGGGCCTCGGCGGTCTCTTCGACAGTCTTGCCCTCGATCACCGTGACCGGGTGGGTGACGATGTCGCCGCGGATCAGGCGAGCCAGCACCTGGCGGGTCGACAGCGCCTCGCGGAAGCGGTACTCGCCGGCCTGGAGGGGCGGATCATCGAGGACGTGAACCAGGTAGAGGCGCGCCACCGTCGGATCCTCGACGATGCCGGCGGCGTGGAGGTCGGCGAGGATCGAGCGCACGCCGCTACCGGGGGCCACGATCAGCGTTCTTTCGGCTTCCGAGTAGCCGCGGAAGGGGCGGTCGGTGCGCTGGTAGAGATGCCAGCCGGCGAAGGCCAGGCCGACCGCCAGCAGCAGCCCCAGCAGCAGCGTGATGCGGAAGAGGCGTTTCATGGCGGCGAGGGCTGATCCCTGGCGCGCCGATCGAGGGCGTCTTGCAGCAGGAGCTGGGCGGCGACCGCATCGATGCGCTCGGGGTGCTTGCGGAGGTCGACGCCGGCGGCCCGCAGGCGCTCCGCCGCGGCGACGCTGGTGAGCGCTTCGTCGATGGTCTCAAGGGGCAGGCCGGTGGCGTTGGCGAGGCGTCGTCCGAAGGCCACGGCACGCTCGGCGGCCTCGCCGCGCCGGCCGTCGAGGCCGCGCGGCTCGCCGATCACCAGGGCTTCGACGGCTTCCTCCGCGACCAGGTGCACCAGGGCACCGATGGCGGCGCGGTCACGGCGTCGCTCGAGGGTCTTCAAGGGGACCGCGAGGCGGCCCTCCGGGTCCGAGATTGCGATCCCGATGCGGCGCTCTCCGAAGTCGATTCCAAGGGTTCTCATGGCAGTCCGGCCTCCGGCCGGGGGCGCCATTGTACCCCCCGGCGGGCGGTGCCCCCTGTGCTACCATCGCGAGGTCTTACCGGGGGACTCCCGGCGGTCCGTAAGCAATCATCAGAGAGCAGGGGAATGGGATGGACGACGTCGTAATTCTGGGCGCAGCGCGCACGCCCATCGGGTCTTTTCAGGGACAGCTCAGCAGCTTCCCAGCGCATGCCCTCGGGGCCCGGGCCATCGCCGCCGCCTGCGAGCGGGCGGATGTTTCGCCCGCCGACCTGCAGCAGGTCAACATGGGTTGCGTCCTGACCGCCGGCCAGGGGCAGGCACCGGCCCGGCAGGCTGCCCTCGGTGCCGGCTGTCCGGAGGGCACCGGTGCTCTCACCCTCAACAAGGTTTGCGGCTCCGCCATGCGCGCCATCATGGTGGCGGCCAACGATCTGCGTTGCGGAGACTTCGAGCTGGTGGCCGCCGGCGGCATGGAGGCCATGAGCCAGGCGCCCTACCTGGTGCCGGCGGCGCGCGACGGGCTGCGCCTCGGCCACGGCAAGCTGACCGATTCGATGATCCTCGATGGCTTGTGGGACCCCTACAACGACAAGCACATGGGCAACTGTGCGGAGACCTGCGCGGCGGAGTACGAGTTTTCCCGCGAGGCCCAGGACGACTTTGCCCGCGAGAGCTACCGCCGAGCCCGCGAGGCCACCGAAAGCGGTGCCTTCGCGCGCGAGATCGTGCCGGTGGAGGTGCCGCGGCGCAAGCAGGATCCGCTGCTGGTGGATCGCGACGAGGAGCCCTTCCGGGTGGACCTCGATCGCATGGGCTCCCTGCGACCCGCCTTTCAGCGCGACGGTGGCACGGTGACCGCAGCCAACGCCAGCACCATCAACGATGGTGCTGCGGCGATGATTCTGACCACCGCCAGCAAGGCAGCGGATCTCGGCCGCCGCCCCTTGGCGCGTATCGTCGCCCACTCCAGCCATGCCCAGCAGCCGGAGTGGTTCACCACCTCGCCGATCGCCGCCGTGCGGTCGGTCCTCGACCGCGCCGGCCTGGGGGTCGACGACATCGATCTTTGGGAGATCAACGAGGCCTTCGCCGTCGTCGCCCTGGCCTTCCAGAAAGATCTCGGTCTCGACCCGAAGCGGGTCAACGTCTACGGTGGCGCGGTGGCCCTCGGCCACCCCATCGGTTGTTCCGGGGCCCGCATTCTGGTGACTTTGCTCAACGCCATGGAAGCGCAGGGCGCGCGCCGAGGCTGCGCCGCCATCTGCATCGGCGGTGGCGAGGCGACCGCCATCGTGGTGGAGCGCTGAGGCGCTTGCGGCAGCGATGCGAGGTCTGCGAACTCTAGTTTGGCTGTGGTGTGCCGGCGGCCTGTTGCTCGGCGCCGGCGGGCCGCTGACGGCTCAGACCGTCTCTCCCGAGGACGAGGCTGCCGCCGCTCCCCCGGCGGAGGTCGCCGGCGAGGTCCCCGCCGAGCCGCAGAAGCCGGCCGATGTCGCCGAGTTCAAGCTGCCCTTCCCGGAGGAGCGCGGCGGCGGCACGGTGAGCGGCTGGGCGCGCGATCTCGAGTTCGAGCGCGACGACTTCGTGGTCCTCGCCGGTTCCGTCCGACTCGAGTATCAAGACATCGTGCTGCAGGCGGACCGGGTGGCGGTGGATCTCTCCACCCAGCTCGCCACCGCCGAGGGCAACGTCATCCTCGACCAGGGGCCGCGCCGCGTCGCCGGTGAGTCCGCCGAGTTCAATCTCGAGGACAAGACCGGCGTCTTCCGCGAGGCCACCGCCCACGTCGCGTCCGACTATTTCTTCTCCGGCTCCGAGGTCGCCAAGGTCGGAGACGACGTCTACACCGTCGTCGACGGCATCTTCTCCTCCTGCGAAGGTGAAGTGCCGGACTGGAGCTTCCGGCTCGGCAAGGCGCGCATCGAAGTCGAGGGCTATGCCCGCGTGCGGCACGCTTCCTTCCGCCTCAAGAAGGCGCCGGTGCTCTACTCGCCCTACATTCTGTGGCCGACCAAGCGCGACCGCAGCTCCGGCCTGCTGGTGCCCAACTTGGGGTACTCCGATCGGCGCGGTGCCTACCTCGGCCTGGCCTACTACCAGACCCTCGGCCGGAGCTACGACACGACCTTTTTCGTCGACGGCTACAGCGAGGGCTTCCTCGGCCTCGGCAACGAGTTTCGCTACCGCCCGACGGAGGGCACCGAGGGCACCTTCCGCGGCTACATCATTCGCGACGACGATCTCGACGACTGGCGCTGGAAGCTCGAGCTCAATCACGAGCAGAACGACCTGCCCTTCGGCATGCGCGGCGTGGTGACCTTTCGCGACACCTCGGACTTCGACTTCTTCCGCGACTTCGAACGTGATTTCGACCGCGCCTCGCGTCGCTTCGAGGAGTCTCGAGCGTTCGTTTCCGGCAGCTGGGGGCCGCACCTGGTGAACTTCCAGATCACCGATCGCGAGACCTTCAACAACGGCACCACCTCGACCGATCGCCGACTGCCGGAGCTCGAGTATCGGCTGCGCGCGACGCAGCTCGGCCGGACGCCCTTTTCGGTCAGGCTCAACAGCTCCGTGTCCTACCTCTCCGTCGATCGCTCGCAGACGTATGTTTCCGATTACGGGCGCTTCGATATTCAGCCGGAGCTGACCTTCTCGGCCAGCCCGGTTTCCTGGCTGTCGATGTCCGTCAGCGGCGGTCAGCGCTTCACCTGGTATGGCGACAGCCTCGATTCCACGCGCCAGGGTTTCACCGGTGAGAGCCTGACCCGGAGCTTTCCGGTGGCCGGAGCCGAGATCGTCGGTCCGTCCTTTTCACGGGTTTTCGATCGCCGCGGCGGCCGCATCGCCAAGCTGCGCCACATCATCGAGCCGCGGGTCACCTACACCTTCGTCGGCGACTTCGACGAGCAGGCGGCGGTGCCGGGATTCGACAATCGCATCGACGGCTTCTCGTCCGGCAACTTCGCCCGCGTCGCCCTGGTCAACCGCATCAAGGCCAAGCCGCGGGACGAGTCCAAGGGCGGTTCCTGGAATCTGCTCACCTTCGAGCTCGGCCGGCGCTACAGCTTCGACGACGATCGGCCCTTCGAGAGCAACCCCGCCGGCATGACCTCCCAGGGGAGCCCCCTCGACGCCCTGGTGCGCTTCAAGCCGAGCGACGACACCAGTTTGCGGGCGACGGCGATCTACAGCCCGCTGTTCAGTCAGCTGCTGAGCACCTCTCTGACCTCCGATTGGCGCGGCAAACGGGCTGGCGTCGACCTGCGGTGGAACCGTTCCTACGTCGCCGAAACCGGTGAGACCCGCACCGATCAGCTCCGCTTCGGGACCAACTTCGACGTCATTCCGAAGCGCCTCAAGTTCCGCCTCTCGGCGGACTACGACATCGAGCGCGACGAGCTGCAGGAAAGCCGTTTGTTCATGGACTACCATGCCGACTGCTACAGCCTGCGACTGGAGCTGCGGGACTACCGGGCCGGCAACCGCGACGAGACCGACTACCGCTTTGCCTTCACGCTCAAGAACGTCGGCACCTTCCTCGATCTGACGGGTCGGTACCAGTAGTAAATATTCAAGAAGTTCTAATATCGCCATGTTTCAAACCATCGGCGCCAGTGGGGCGTATCTCTCTCGATCAACCCCATTCCATCCCACTTCGCGAGGCAGTCTCGCGAAGCCCTCGCAGGCGCGAGGGCGGGCGACGAAAGAAAGAGAGAATCCATGAAAGGCCTGATCCTTTCCGGCGGCAAGGGTACCCGCCTGCGCCCTCTGACCTACACCTCCGCCAAGCAGCTCGTGCCGGTGGCCAACAAGCCGGTGCTGTTCTACGGCATCGAGTCGATCGTGGCGGCCGGAATCACCGATATCGGCATCGTCGTGGGGGACACCGGCGACGAGATTCGCGCCGCCGTCGGCGATGGCTCGCGTTTCGGGGCCCAGGTCACTTACATCCCGCAGGAGGCGCCCCTCGGCCTGGCCCATGCGGTCTTGGTGGCGGAGGAGTTCCTCGGCGACGACCCCTTCGTGATGTACCTCGGTGACAACCTGATCGCCGGCGGCATCACCAGCCTGGTGGACGAGTTTCGCTCCCTCGACTGCGCTGCCCAGATCCTGCTGGCGGAGGTTCCCAATCCGCAGCAGTTCGGCGTCGCCGAGCTCGCCGAGGGCGGCAAGATCCGCCGCCTGGTGGAGAAGCCGGCGGAGCCGAAGAGCAATCTCGCTCTGGTCGGCGTCTACATGTTCGGTCCCGAGATCATGGCCTCGGCCAAGGCCATCGAGCCGTCCGGCCGCGGCGAGCTCGAGATCACCGACGCGATCCAGAACCTGATCGATCGCGGCCTCGACGTTCATCCCCACAAGGTGCGCGGTTGGTGGAAGGACACCGGCAAGCTCGAGGACATGCTGGAGGCCAACCGCATCGTCCTCGAGAACGTCCAGAACCGGCGCGGAGGCTCCGTCGGTGGTGGCAGCTCGATCGAGGGCCGGGTGGACCTCGGGGAGGGCGTCGAGATCGTCGATTCCACCATCCGGGGACCGGTGGTGATCGGCCCTGGCGCTCGCTTGAACAACACCTTCGTCGGGCCCTACACCTCGATCGGCGAGGACTGCGTCCTCTCGGACTGCGAGATCGAGAACTCGATCGTCCTCGCCGGCAGCGAGATCCACCAGGTCGGAGTGCGCATCGACGGCTCCTTGATCGGGCGCAACGCCCGCATCTTCAAGAGCGACCTCAAGCCAAAGGCCTATCGCTTCATGGTGGGTGACAACTCCGAAGTCGGGGTGCCGTGATGCGGGCGCTGGTCTTCGGAGGCGAAGGCATGCTCGGCCAGGCGGTGGCGGCCGAAGGCCAGCGACGCGGCGCGACGGTCGAAGCCCTGGGCCGACAGCGGGCCGACATCACCGATGGCGCCGCCGTCGGGCGGTGGGTCGACGAGCAGCGCCCGGAGGTGATCTTCAACTGCGCCGCCTTCACCAAGGTCGACGATTGCGAAGCGCAGTCGGCGCTCGCCGACCAGGTCAACGGCCATGCCGTCGGCCACCTGGTCCCCGCCGCTCGCCGGGTGGGTGCCCACCTGGTGCAGGTCTCGACGGACTACGTCTTCGACGGCCAGGCGACCTCGCCCTACGGCGAAGACCATCCGACGGCGCCGGCTTCCGCCTACGGCCGCTCGAAGCTGCTCGGCGAGCAGCAGGCCCTCGCCTACGAGCATGGCCTGGCGGTGCGGGTGAGCTGGTTGTTCGGTCCCGGCGGACCCAACTTCGCCGCCACCATGGTGCGGTTGATGGACTCCGGGCACCAGCAGCTGCGGGTGGTCGATGACCAGAAGGGCTGTCCGACATATACTCCGTTCCTTGCCGAGGCCCTGTGGCGGCTGGCCGAGCTGCGCACCACGGGGATCCTGCACTACTGCAATCGGGACGCGGTCACCTGGTATGGCTTCACCCGGGAGATCGCGCGGCACTGGAACGACACCGTCGAGGTGCTTCCGGTCACCACCGATGAGTTTCCACGACCGGCACCCCGACCGGCCTATTCGGTTCTCGACGTCGCGCGTTACGAGAGCCTGGTCGGGGAGCGGGTTCCCACCTGGGAGTCCGGATTGGTCGAGTACCTGGCGGGATTGCGCCAGAGGAGATGAGGATGAGAGCGCTGATCACGGGAATCACGGGTTTCGCCGGTTCCCACCTCGCCGACTACCTGCTGGCGGAGCAGCCGCAGGTGGAGGTCTTTGGCACCTATCGCTGGCGCAGCCGGCGGGAGAACATCGAGCATCTGGGCGACCGGGTGCGGCTGATCGAGTCGGACCTCAAGGACTACTCGTCGGTCCACCGCCTGCTCTCCGAGGTGCGGCCGGACTACATCTTTCATCTCGCGGCGCAGAGCTTCGTGCCGTCGAGCTGGACGGCGCCGGCGGAAACCCTGTCGACCAACATCGAGGGGCAGACCAATCTCTTCGAGGCGATCCGCGAGCTCGAGCTCGATCCGGTCGTCCAAATCGCCTGTTCGAGCGAGGAGTACGGTCTGGTCTATCCCGACGAGACGCCGATCAAGGAGACCAACCCGCTGCGGCCGCTGTCGCCCTACGCGGTCTCCAAAGTGACCCAGGACTACCTCGCCTACCAGTACTTCCAGAGCTACGGCATCAAGGCGATTCGCACCCGTGGTTTCAACCACACCGGACCGCGCCGCGGCGAGGTCTTCGTGATGTCGAACTTCGCGCGCCAGATCGCCGCCATCGAGCACGGTCTGCAGGATCCGGTGATCCGAGTCGGCAACCTCGACGCGATTCGCGACTTCACCGACGTGCGCGACATGGTTCGTGCCTACTGGCTGGCGGTGACCAAAGCCGAGCCCGGTGAGGTCTACAACATCGCCACCGGCAACGGCATCCACATCCACGAGATGCTCGATCGCCTGATCGCCTTGTCGACGGTCGAGGTGCGCATCGAGACCGATCCGGAGCGGCTGCGCCCTTCGGACGTCGAGATCCTGATCGGCGATGCCTCGAAGTTCAAGGCCGACACCGGCTGGGAGCCGCGGGTGCCCTTCGAGCAGACGCTCCGGGACATCCTCGACTACTGGCGCGAGAAGCTGGCGCCGCGGTCCAAGACGGTCGCCACGTCGTGAGGCGGTGGCCGTCTCCGAGCGGTGCCGCCGGTCGGCGGTTGCCGCCGGCATGAGGCGGTCGAGGAAGAAATCATGCATCTCTTGGTGACGGGAATTTCCGGATTCGTGGGCTCGCGCCTGGCCCAGGTGGCCTTGGCCCGTGGGCATCGGATCAGTGGCTTGTGCTTGGGAGAGCGTCCGGCGCCGGCGGGCGCCGAGGTGCGGGCCGTCGACATCCTCGATCGCGCCGCCCTCAAGAGGCTGGTGGAGGAGCTCGATCCCGACGTCATCATTCACCTCGCTGCCCTCAGCCACGTCGGGCAGTCCTGGGAGCGAATGGCGGACTACTTTTCGGTCAACGTCTTGGGTACCGAGAACCTGCTCGACGCCGCCGGCGATCGCCGGGTGGTTTTCGCCTCGAGTGCCGAGGTTTACGGCTATGTGCCGCCGGAAGAGCAGCCCATCGGGGAAGGTCGCGGCCTGGCGCCGCGCAGTCCCTATGCCCTCACCAAGGCGGCGGCGGAGCGCATGGCCCTCGGTCGCGGTGCGATCGCGGTACGTTCCTTCAACCTGATCGGTGCCGGTCAGTCGCCGGAGTTCGCGCTGCCTTCCTTCGCTCTGCAGCTCGCCGCCATCGAGCGCGGCGATCAGGAGCCGGTGCTGGCGGTCGGCAATCTGGCCGCGCGCCGCGATTTTCTGGCCGTGGCCGACGGCGTCGCGGCGCTCCTGCTATTGGCCGAGCGGGGAGCCCCCGGCGAGGTCTACAACGTCGCTTCCGGGCGGGCCCGGTCGATCGAGGAGACCCTGCTGCAGCTGCGCGAGATCTCGGGCCTCGAGGTTCGCCTGGAGATCGACCCGGCGCGCATGCGGCCGGTGGACATACCACTCTTGCAGGCCGACTGCTCCAAGCTGCGAGCCCTCGGCTGGAGTCCCGAGATGACCTTCGACGACGCTCTGCGCGAGATCTGGCTGGCGGCGCGGGAGGCGGCATGAGCCTGACGGCCGGAGAGATCGCGCGCAAGACGGTTCACATGGCGGTGGGTGGCTTCGCCTTCTTGCTGCGCTTCCTCGGCCCGCTGTGGGGCGCCGTTCTGGCGCTGACCGCCTTCCTCTTCAACTGGAAAGTGCTGCCGCGCCTCGGCGGCCGCCACCTGCTGCGCGAAGGCGAGAAGGCCCGCGGCCAGTCCATCGGCGTGCTGCTCTATCCGATCTGCGTGCTGCTACTGATCTTGCTCTTCCATCGGCGCCTCGAGGTCGCGGCCGCCACCTGGGCCATCCTGGCCTTCGGCGACGGCATGGCCTCGATCGTCGGTATGGCGCTGGGCCGTGCCAAGCTGCCCTGGAATGCGGCCAAGAGTTGGGCCGGGACGTTCGCCTTCTGGCTCTTCGGCACTGCCGGAGCGACGGTGTTGTTGCAGTGGACCGCACCGGGTCGCTACGAGCTGTCCTTCGCCCTCGCCGTGGCCGCCGTCACGGCCCTGGTGGCGGCCCTGCTCGAGTCTCTGCCGCAGGGCCTCGACGACAATCTCGGCGTGCCGCTGGTGTCCGGTCTGCTGCTCTTCTGCCTGGTCCTCGGCGTCGAGCAATGGCCGCTCCTACCGACGCCGGAAATGGTGCAGTGGTTCCTCTGGGGGGCGGTGATCAACGCCGTGCTGGCGGTGCTCGCCTACGGGGCGCGCTCGGTCAATCTCTCCGGGGCCCTCGCCGGCTGGCTGATCGGCACCACCCTCTACGGCTTCCTCGGTTGGCGCGGCTTCCTGCTGCTGCTCGCCTTCTTCGTCATCGGCACCGCCTGCACAAAGCTCGGCTACCAGCGCAAGGCGAAGAAGAAGCTGGCCCAGGAAGGCGGCGGCCGGCGCGGCGCCCGCCACGCCCTGGCGAACACGTCGGTGGCGGTGGCCTGTGCCGTCTTTGCCGTCGCCACGCCCTACCCGTTGCTCTTCACCCTCGCCTTCGCCGGCGCCTTTGCGACCGCCGCCGCCGATACCGCCGGCAGCGAGATCGGCCAGTTGCTCGGCAAGCGGACCTTCTTGATCACCAATCTGCGTCCGGTGCCGGCGGGGACGGAAGGCGCCGTGTCCGTCGAGGGCACCGTCGCCAGCATCCTGGCGTCGGCGGTGATCGCTGCCCTCGGTGCCGGCCTCGGCCTGTTCCCCTGGTGGGGCGTCGCGGTGGTGGTGGTGGCCGCCTTCATCGGAACCACCCTCGAAAGCCTGGTGGGGGCCACCCTCGAAAAGCGTGGCCTGCTGGACAACGAGGCGGTGAACTTCCTCAACACCCTGGTGGGAGCGCTCGCCGCCGCCGGCCTCGCCGCCCTGATCGCCTGAGGGCGACAAGCCTTTTCGGAGTCGTCGTGAGCAAGCTCGGTCTGTACGTCAAACTTTCGCGCCCCTTCACCCTGCTGCCGCCGCTGCTGGGCATCGTCTCCGGAGCGGTGTGCGCTTTCGGATCGGCGCACAATCCCGATGCCGAGTACCGCCTGACGGCGGCGGTGATTCTGACCGTGGTTCTGGGCTCGCTCTGCGCCAGCTTCCTCAACGCCGCCTCGAACGCCATCAACCAGATCTTCGACCTCGAGATCGATCGCCTCAACAAACCCAACCGGCCGCTGGTGACCGGCGCCCTCAGCCTGCGTCAGGCCTGGGGCTTCACCTGGCTGTTCTATCTCCTGGCGCTGGTTCCGACCTGGTTCGTCGTGCCCTTTCCCTTCGAGACCTGGGCTTCGAAATGGTCGGCGCCGTTGGCTCAGCACGAGACCTTCTTCATCTACCTGGCGGGGATGATCTTCACCTTCGTCTATTCCGACCCCCGCTGGGGGCGCACCAAGACCCGCGGCATCTTGGCCAATTTCACCATCGCCATTCCGCGCGGCATCCTCCTCAAGGTCGCCGGCTGGGCGATGGTGGCGAGCGTGCTCCACTGGGAGCCCTGGTACATCGGAACCATCTTCGGCCTGTTCCTGATCGGCGCCGCCGGCACCAAGGACTTCGCCGACATCGAGGGCGATCGCGCCGGCGACTGTAAGACCCTGCCGATCGTCTACGGCGTGCGCAAGGCGGCCTGGATCATCAGCCCCTTCTTCGTTCTGCCGTGGGTCTTGATCCCTCTCGGGACGGTGCTGCCCGACCCGCAGAGCGAAGGCCTGGCGATCCTCACCGGCAACGCCGCGGTCCTCACCGGCCTCGGCATCTTGCTGACCCTGTGGGGTATCTACACGTCCTACCTGCTGCTGCGCGATCCCGATTCGCTGACCACGACCGAGAATCATCCCTCCTGGAAGCACATGTACCTGATGATGATGGCGGCGCAGATCGGGTTTGCCCTCGCCTACGTCGTCTGAAGACGGTCGAATCCGGCGATAGAATCACCGGCGCGATGACCGGCTACGAAGAAGATCCCCTCTCCGACCTCGACGACGACCGCCTCGAAAGCAACGCCGAAGACGCCCTCGATCAGTCCGAGGCGATGCCCAGCCGAGGGCTGCTGAGCTTCTACGACCGGCTGCGGCAGCGCATCGTGCGTACCGTCGAGCGGCGCGGCGGCCGCCTCGGCAAGAGCACCGTCAACGCGCTGCTGCTGGTTCCCGACGTCTTCATGCTGCTGGCTCGGCTGGCCCTCGATCCCGAGGTCCCGAGCTCGGCCCGGGCCCTGGTCGGCGGTGCCCTGGCCTACTTCGTCCTGCCCTTCGACCTCATGCCCGAGGGCTTGATGGGAGGCGCCGGCTACCTCGACGATCTGGTCCTCGCCATGGCGGTGCTGGCGCAGACCTTCGACGGCGAGCTGGCGCCTTACGCGCGCAAGCACTGGAGCGGCTCGCGGGAGCTGCGCGAGGTCATCGCCGACATCACCGGCGCCGCCCACGGCCTGCTCGGAGAAAACCTCTACAGTCGCCTGCAGAAGCTGCTCTCGCGCCGAGGCATCGAGCTGGAATCGGCCGACTAGCCCGGTCGGGTTGGTTTCGCGCCGCCGAAAGGCGGCCAGGACTTACGACTTCGGCGACAGGGCGTCGCGCATCAGGGTGGCGAACAGCACCATCAGGCCGTCGAGCTCGATGCCCTTGCGCTGGCGTAGCTGCTCGCCTTTGAGGGCGGCGACCTGGATCAGGCCATGAACCTGCCCCCAGACGTGGACCGCGGCGGTGAGGGGATCGATGTCGTCGCGGATCGAGCCGTCGCGAATGCCGACGTTGATGACTTCGGCAACGGCCTCGAGGAGCTCGTCCTGCTCGTGGGCGCAGGCGGCTTCGAAGGGATTGCTCTCGGCCATCGGCACCGGGCGCGACTCGTACTGCGCCATGGCGTTGAAGTAGGACGGCGACTCGAGAGCGAACTCGACATAGGAGATGCCGAGGGACTCGAGCTTGTCCATTCCGAGCAACTCGCGGGAGGCGGCGTTCTCGAAGCGTCGGTTGAGGACTCGCAATGCCCGGTGGGTGATGGCCAGCACCAGCTCGCGCTTGTCGGTGAAGAATTCGGCGAGCTGGGAGGGGCTGACCTCGGCCTCTTCGGCCACCGTTTCGAGCGTCGCCGAGGCGCCGCCGGTGCGCAGGAAGACCCGCTCCGCCGCGTCGATCAGACGGTTCTTGAGCTGCTCCCTTTGATGAGCCGCCGCCGGTGAGTCGGTCATTGAGAATAGGGTAAACCAGAGAGGCCGCGCGGTCCAGAGAACCGGATGTCTGTTTCAGGGGGGCTAAAAGGCGCCCCCCTCGCCCGCACGCACATGTCGTGCGGGCTCACCCCCGTCCTCGGCGGCCTTGCCGCCGCCTCGCCCTTTGGGCTCGGGCGCCGCCTGCTTGTTAGCAGACGGCTGCTCCTGGTGAATCGGTTCAGGTGCCTCCTCGCCTACGTGGTCCGCCCGCCCGTCCATGTCGTTCGGGTTCTCCTCTGGTCGGGCGCCCCGTCCTCGGCGGCCATGCTGTCGCTTCGCCCATTGGGCTCGGGCGCCGCTATTCGGTCAGCGCCCGGTAGGCGTTGACGCGACCCCAGCCGCTGAAGGGATCGAAGCCCGGGTCGATGACGTCGTCGGCGGTGCGGAAGACCTGCAGCTTGACCAGCCAGCCCGGTAGCCAGCCGTTCCACGGCGCCTCGACCATGGCGGCGACGCTACCGACATGGGCGGCCGCCGGGCGCACCCCGAAGGAGAAGATCCACACCGGTGTGGTTTCCGGATTGCACAGCTCCGAGAAGTCGAAGGGGCGCGGCGAGACGAACTTGGTGAAGCCGCTGCAGGCACCGATGCTGAAGATGTAGAGGTCGGGGTCGGTCTGGCAGGTGACCGGGTCGCGCTCGCCCCCCGGGGCGGCGATGTCGACCAGCGAGTAGCCATAGCTGCTCTCGGCGGACCACTGGTCGCTCAGGCCGGTGGCGGCGACGACGGTGGTGCCGGTCTGGGCCGGGATCAGCAGCTCGTCGCCATCGGCGTCGGCATCGAAGCCGCACATGTCGCGCTCGGCCCAGGCGCCGGTGAGGACGATCGAGCCGCGCAGGCGGGCGTAGAACATGGCCCGTCGCAGCGCCAGGATGTCGAGGCGATCGTCCCGGTCGCTCCAGCGCAGGCGGCGCTCGAACTGGTCCGGGATGACGATGATGTCCGAGCCGATCGAGGCGGCATAGCGCACCGCCGTCACCAGGTCGCCGATGCGGCCGCGCTCCTCGAAGTTGAGCCACTTGACGCCGATCAGGGTGGCGTGGGGCACCGGGCACGAGTAGATCAAGGCGTTGCAGGTCATCAGGCTGGCGGTATAGGTGCCGTGCAGGCCGAGGTCGGCGATGGGATGAGCGCCGGGGTAGAGGTCCTGCACCATGGCGGCATCCTCGGGAACGAAGTTACGGCTGCGCTCGAGATCGACCCGTCCTTGGAGCTCGACGTGGGTGTAGTCGATCCCGGAAGCCACCACGGCGATGTCGACATCGGGGTCGCCGAGGTTGCCGAGCTCGTTCCAGACGCGATCCATCTGCATGGTCTGCAGGTCCCATTGCTGGGGCCAGAAGAAGGTCTGCGTGAGCTGCTCGGCGGTGACCGTCGAAGGGGTGATGCCGTTGTCGCCGGCGAAGTGGTGGGCGGTGGCGATCTCGGCGAAGGAGACGTTGTCGCCCTTGGCGTAGGGCGCGTCCGCCGGGATCGGGTCCCCGGTCCAGGCGGTGGCGCGCAGGGTATCGCGCTTGATGCCGCGAATCTTGCGGTCGAGGCCCACCTTGGAGAGCTGGTCCGGATCTTCGATATCGATCAAGGCGAGACCGATGTCGGAGAGATCGCGCACCATCTTGACGTCGTGCTGGCGCATCATGGCGGCGGCTTCGCCGGTCTTCAGGGACTCTTCTTCGAAGACCACCAGGTAGCGTTCGGCGAAGGCGGGCGAGGCGAGAAGAGCGATGGCGAGCGAGGTGCCGAGCACTTCGTGCCGGAAGCGGGTCATGGGGACCTCCAATCCGTCTAGCTGTAAGTATTCACATGTAGATCTTCAACTTTAATTATAAGTTGTATATCGGGCCGGAGCAAGGGCCGGCCCTCGCTGGGCGCCAGCGATCGGGCGGTGGCGCCCGCGGTTACCGGGAGAGCGACCGGGCGGCGCTCTCGAGGCGGGCCAGCTCTTCCTGCGAGGAGGAATTGTAGTAGCCCCGCACGCGTCCTTCGGAGTCGACCAGCACGAAGCGGTTGCTGTGCACGATGGCCTCCCCGGGGGGGAGGTCGGGGTTGCGGTCGACGGCCAGCTTGAAGCCCTCGCGCACCAGCGTCGCGATGTCCTGGGACGGGCCCGTCAGGAAGTGCCAGCGTGGTGAGGCGGAGAGTTTCTCGGCATAGCTGGCGAGGACCTTCGGGCGGTCGTGCTCGGGGTCGATGCTGATCGAGAGGAGAGTGATCGTCGGGGGCAAGGCGCTATCTAGCCGGGCCATGCGGCGGCTCATGGCGGGGCAGGCCAAGGTGCAGCGGGTGAAGATGAAATCGACGATCCAGGGGTTCCCGGAAAGCTCTTCGGAGCCGAAGGGGGCGGACCGCTGATCGGTCAGCAGAAAGCTCGGGGCGGCACCGAAGTCGGGTAGCTCTTGCTGCCCGGGGCGCCGCGACCAGGCGGCGAGGATGAGGGTGACGATGGCGGCGAGCAGCAATCCCCAGAGTAATCCGCGGCCGATGGCGGCGCCGAGGGGACGGGGAGCTCGCTGGGTGGTCACGGTGCTCAGATGAAGTAGCGGTCAGCGAACATGATCGCCAGGAGGGCCGGCAGGTAAATCACCGAGGCGAGCAGCAGTCGCCGAGCTCGGTGCCGCGAGCGCTCCTGCTGGAAGCTGAAGGAGCAGGCCAGGTAAATCACGCTGAGGAGCATCGCGCCGACGAAGTAGGTGGTGCCGGTGAGGCCGAGCACGGTGGGCAGGAGGCTGGTTGGAACCAAGGCGGCGCCATAGAGCACCGCTTGGCGGGCGGTGCGCTCGCCATCCGGATCGATCACCGGCAGCATCGGGAAGCCGCCGCGCCGGTAGTCGTCCCGGTACATCCAGGCGATGGCGAGAAAGTGCGGCATTTGCCACAGGAAGAGGATGGCGAATAGACCCCAGGCGCCGGCGTCGAGGCTGTTGCGGGCGGCGGTCCAACCCATCATCGGTGGCACCGCTCCGGGAACCGCCCCGACGATGGTCGAAAGGGAGGTCCAGCGCTTCATCGGCGTGTAGACGAAGATGTACCCGGCAAGGGTCGCGGCGCCCAGAACGGCGGTCAGCAGATTGACCATCCAGGCGAGCTGCAGCAAGCCGGTGACGGACAGCAGAATGCCGAGGGTGAGGGCGAGATCGACGCCGATGCGTCCACCCGGAATGGGGCGGTCGGCGGTGCGTTCCATGCGCTCGTCGATTTTGGCTTCGAGCACCTGGTTGAGGACGCCGGCGCCGCTGGCGACCAGCGCAGTTCCGACGAGGGTCGCCAGGAAGAGTCGCAGGTCGATCGCCCAGGGGCTGGCGAGGAGAAAACCGGCAGCGGTGGTGATCACCACCATCAGGGCGATGCGTGCCTTGATCAGCTCGGCCAGGTCGCTGCTCAGGGCGCTTCTGCGCGGGGCCCTCGGAGTGGCTTGGGAAGCGGGGGAGGGTTTCATGTCGTCGCGCCTTGAGGGCAGTCTAGCAGGCTGCTGAAAAAGTCCGCTTCGCGACATTTCCAACGCTGCTAGCTGTTTGTCTCAGGGGGGCGAGAGGCGCCCCCCTCGGCCGCACGCACATGTCGTGCGGCC
>JBCCHV010000090.1 GCA_039028635.1 Acidobacteriota bacterium | reverse complement strand
CGTCTCGGCAATCGAGTCTCCGAGACGCGAGACGCCGTCACTGACACCTACAGCTACACGCCGAACGCCTGCTCTCTCGCGGACCGAAGCTGTCCTGGCAACACTGCCTTGCTCGAAACCATCGCGCTGGGTGCCGGCGGAAGCCGTGACTACACCTTCGGCCTGGCCGGCCATCTCGAAGAGCTGGTCGCTGGAGCCAATCAGGTCTTCTTCGACTCCGATGGCGAAGGCCGCCTGTCGAGCCTGCGCCGCCCGGCAGTCAACCAGGCCGCCGAGATGCTCTACGACGGCCGTAGCTTCCTACTGAGCGCGACCGAGATCCCGGCGAAGAATGTGATTTTCAGGGACGGCTTCGAGATCGGCGACACCGGCTGCTGGAGTGCCCAGGTGGGAGGTACCGGAGGAACCGGTGGCGTCGGTTGCTTCTCCAACGAAGGCCGCAGAGTGCGGCCGATCTGCGACTCCGAGGGCATCGTGCATGTCCTGAGGGCACGACCGGACGTCAACGGCACCGAAGAGTCGACGTTCGTCTTCTACCTCGCCGGTCGTCCGGTGGCCCAGCTTGACCAGGCCAGCAGTTCCTGGAGCTTCTTCACCACCGATCACCTCGGCACTCCGATTCTCGCCACCGACGACAGAGGCAACCTGCTCTGGCAGGGCGGCTTCGAGCCCTACGGTAACGACTGGCAGGCCGGCACCAGCGGCGGTGCCAGCGAAAACGACGTCTTCCTGAGACTGCCGGGGCAGTGGGAGGACTCGGCATGGGATGGTGCAAGCGAGGGGGCCGAGGTCTACTACAACGTGCATCGGTGGGTGGCTTTTGGGACTGGGAGGTTCACGAGAACTGATCCTCTGGGCGTCGCTGGCGATCCTAATCCGTACGCATCGGCTCGATCGAACCCGCTAGCCTTCCTCGATCCTCTGGGTGAAAAGTCCCGTGTCTGTTGTACGCCAATAGTTTTGGGTGGGCCTGCTGCGGTGTTCAAGCACTGCTTCATCCAAACCCAGAGCGAGCCAGGTGAAGGTCGCACGGGCCAGAACAGGACTTTCGGTCTGCAACGCGTCAAGGGGAAGGGGTGCAAGTTTGAGAACGACTGGTTCGACAAGGGTGGTATTCGCGATACTCGGACTGAGTGCGGTGAGTGGAGTGAAGGTTGCGATCTGGATGAGTGTGTCGAGAGAGAGTTTGGAAACTACCCAAATCCGTCCGATTATCAACTGATTCGAGGGCCGAATAGCAATTCGTTCGCGAGTACGGTGGCAACTGCTTGCGGGCTATCTCCTCCACTAGTCGCAGGGACTGCACAGACACCGGGCTGGGGGAAGACAGGTCGTCCCACTAAGAACAAGCGGTTTCAGTGCCCGGAGAAGAGATAATGATGCACCGAGCGGGACTTCTTGCGTGTCTAGTTGGAGCCCTATCGGTTAGCGCCTGTCTTTCTCCACCGTTCATTGGATCCAGGGCTCCTTGGTCCGGAGCAGACGATTTTGTTGCAGAGCTCGCTTGCGGCATGGAAGAAGAGCAGATCGCCGAGATTGCAGGTAGGTATTCAAGGCTACAGCTGCATCGTCCTGACTCGGTTCCCAATGAGCTGAGTGTGCAGCGGGGTGACACCCTGATTATCTTGAATCTCGAAGAATCGCGACTCAGGTCGTACCAGATAACCTGGACGAGCGGCTTTACGCGTCGGTCGGCTAGGCCGGAAGTGTCTCTATGTGAGAAGTAGTTTTGCGTCTGAGGTGAAATGGCTTGTGAATGCCAGCCTCACTGGGCCGATGACCATCAAACGGGCGGTCAGGCGCAGCCTACGGTCTTGCAACAGAGGGCGGGTGAGAAAGTCCGGTCGTGCCTCCCGCCGCCTACCCTGTGACCTTCACCAGGTGGTAGTTCTTCTTGCCTTTGCGCAGGACGAAGAGTCGGCCTTCGAGGGCGTCTTCGCCGGTGAGCGGCCGCATGGGGTCGCTCTGACGCTGGTCGTTGAGGTAGACGCCACCGCCGTTGATGGCGCGGCGGGCTTCGCCTTTGGAAGCCATGAGGCCGCTTTCGGCGAGCAGATCCTGGAGCTTGAGGCCGTCGACAAGACGCTCGCGGGGTAGCTCGCTGGCCGGGGCGTCGCTGATCGCGTCGAGCACTTCGTCGGCGCTGAGCTCGCTGAGGCGGCCACCGAAGAACAGCTCGGTCACGCGGCGGGCGGCGGCGAGGCCGTCGTCGCCGTGAACTTTGCCAGTGACTTCCTCGGCCAGGCGCCGGTGGCCTTCTCGTTGGTGGGGCGCTTCGGCGTGGCGAGCCTCGAGGGCCTCGATTTCTTCCCGACCGAGGTCGGTGAAGAAGCGCAGGTAGCGCGGCACGTCGCGGTCGTCGGTGTTGAGCCAGAATTGGTACAAGCGGTAGGGCGAAGTGCGCTGCGGGTCGAGCCATACGGTGCCCGCTTCGGTCTTGCCGAACTTGGTGCCGGAGGCGGTGGCGATCAGCGGTTGCACCAGACCGTAGGTGCGCTTCCCCTTGACGCGACGAATCAGATCGATGCCGGAGACGATGTTGCCCCACTGATCGCTGCCTCCAAGCTGGAGGTTGCAACCCAGGCGCTCGTGCAGTACCAGGAAGTCGTAGGCCTGCATCAGCATGTAGCTGAACTCGGTATATGAAATGCCGTCGTCGCTCGCCAGGCGGCGCTTGACGGACTCGCGAGCCAGCATCACGTTGACGCTGAAGTGTTTGCCGATGTCGCGCAGGAAGTCGGTCAGCGGGATGGTGGCCAGCCAGTCGGCGTTGTCGACGATGTGGGCCGGGTTGTCGCGGCGCTCGAAGTCGAGGAAAGGCTCGAGCTGCTTCCGGATGCCGGCGAGGTTGGCGGCGATCTGGTCGCGATCGAGGAGCGGCCGCTCGTGGCTCTTGCCGCTCGGGTCGCCGATCAGGCCGGTGCCGCCTCCGACCAGCGCCACCGGCGTGCCGCCGGCGCGCTGCAGCCGCTCGAGGGCGATCACCTGGATCAGCGACCCGACGTGCAGGCTGTCGGCGGTGGGGTCGAAGCCGATGTAGGCGGTGACCTCGGTCGGCAGGCTTTCGTCCTCGGCGAGGGTGGAATCGAAAATCAGGCCGCGCCAGTCGAGCTCTTGCTGGAAGTTCATGGTGAATTGTCTCCCGTTCTCAGAAGCGCGCAGAATCGCATTCGGCAGCTCACAGGTCAAATGGACGACGATTCAAGGAGGTTAGTTCTCGTTCCGCCCGCTAAGCTGGAAGGCGGCGGCTCAGCCGCCGAGGATGATTCAACGGGTCCCCGCGATCGTCTGAGGAAAGAAAGCCGGGTGCTAAGTAGCGACTGGCTTCCGAGCCCGAAAAGGGCGAGGCGGCGGCTCAGCCGCCGAGGATTGGGGGTGAAATCGCGCGACATGTGCGCGCGCTTGTGGGGGGCGCCTTTAGCCCCCTTGAGAAACTTGCCTGCTATGGTTCGCGGCGCATGCGAGGAAAGTTCATCACCTTCGAAGGGCCCGATGGCAGCGGCAAGTCGTCCCACCTTCAGCGCACCGTCGCCTGGCTGACGGAGCGGGGAATGCCCTGCCTGACCACCAAGGAGCCGGGCGGTACGGAGCTCGGTGACGCGCTGCGGAGCGTTTTCTTGGATCCGCGATGGGGCACCCTCGATGGCACCATCGAGCTGCTGTTGGTGTTCGCCAGCCGGCGCCAGAACCTGCTCGAGAGGATCGATCCGGCCCTCGCCGCCGGCACCCATGTGCTTTGCGACCGCTTCACCGATTCGACCATCGCCTACCAGGGGGGCGGTCGAGGCGTGCCGCGGGAGCTCATCGATCGCGTCGACGAGCTCGCCACCGGCAGCCGCCGGCCCGATCACACCCTGCTCTTCGATCTGCCGCCGGAAGTGGCGCGCCAGCGCGGCCATCTGCAGCGCGGGGGCTCCGACCGTCTCGATGCCGAGGGACTCGACTTCTACGGTCGGGTGCGGGATTCCTTTCTGGCCGAAGCTCGGCGCGATTCCCAACGCATCCGAGTGATCGATTCGAGCGGCACCTTCGAGCGCACCGAGTACCAGACGCGCTCTGTCCTCGAAGAGATCTTCGGTGCCGGGGCGAGGATGGAGTCGTGAATCCGGCGGTTCTCGAAACCGCCCGTCAGGGGCGTCTTTATCCAGCGGTCATCCTGCACGGTGGACAGGAGCAAGAGCGCCGGGAAGCATCCCTCAAGCTGGCGCGGGCGGTGCTCTGCGAGCGCTCGCCAGAGGAGCGCCCTTGCGGAAATTGTCGCCATTGCCGGAGACTCGACTGGCCCGATGGCGATGGCGCCTTCCATCCCGACTTCCAGGTGCTCGAGCGCGACCTCCGCGCCACCACCTCCGTCGAGGCCACCAAGGGCTTGCTGCGGGCGGCCCAGGTCGCGCCCTTCGAAGCCCGCGGCCAGGTGTTCGTGGTGGCCCAGGCGGAGACCCTGTCGGCGGAGGCCTCGAATGCTCTTCTCAAGGTGCTCGAGGAGCCACGCGAGAGCGCGCCGCGGCACTTTTTGTTGCTGGCGCCGTCGCAGTTCGATCTCCTGCCCACCTTGCGCAGCCGTTCCCTGGCGGTCTACCTGGGGGCCGGTCAGCGGCCTTCGGCGGAGGAGGTGGAGCCGGTGGCCTCGGCCTTCGCGGCGGCCGTCGGCGCCTGGCAGAAGAGTGGCTCGGCGGTCTATCTGCTGGCCGCCGCCGGAGCCCTCGCCGGCGCCGGCAAGTGGGACGATCCGCGAGCCGGCCGACCGTGGGCGGTGGCGGCTTCGGCGGTCACCGAGGCGGCGCGCCGGCCGGAGCTTCCGGCACGCCCCCTGCTCGCTCTGGCGGAGGCCTTGATCGATGCCCCGCCGCTGCGATTGCGCGGTATCCCGGCGGATCGCATTCTCGAGGGGCTGGTCAGTCGGTGCTTGGGTAAATCCGCTGGCGCGGGAATTGCTTAATGACAGGGTAGACGCAGAAATTTCGCTTTGCTGAGTAGGAACGCGATTTTCTTTAAACCGCAGGACAGCATCGACTTGTGCAAAGGAGCGGTAATTATGAAGGGTTGGATTCTCAATCGTGACGGAGGAGCCCGGGGTGCAGTCCTGGCGCTTCTGACGGCCGCCGTTTTGGCCGGTGGCTGGGTTCTCCCGGCGTGCTCGGCGCCCAGCGATGGCGCCGTCGAGAGCTCCGCGAGCGGCGGTGGCTCGGAAGTGCTGGCGACGGTGATGGGCGAGAACGTGACGACCGCTGAGGTCGAAGAGACGGCGGGTGAGCGTCTCGAGCAGGTCGAGATGCAGATGCTGTCCTGCCAGGCGACGGCCAAGCAACAGCGTCACCAGGTGCTCGAGGGCGCCATTCAGCAGATCGTCGAGGGTCGCATGCTCGAGGCCGAGGCCAAGGAGCGCGGCGTCTCCGTTGATGATCTGCAGAAGGCCGAGATCGCCGACAAGGTCTCCGAGGTGACCGACGAAGAGGTCGACATCTGGTACGAGGAGAACAAGGCTCGGGTGCAGCGGCCGAAGGAGCAGGTGGCGGGCCAGATCAAGCAGTTCCTGCAGAACCAGCGTCAGCAGGAGACCCGCGACTCGTACATGAAGGGCCTGCGCAAGAAGTACAGCGCCAAGGTGCTGCTCGATCCGCCGCGCGTCGAGGTGGCCGCCACCGGTCCCGCCAAGGGTCCCGAGAACGCCCCCGTGACGATCGTCGAGTTCTCCGACTTCGAGTGCCCGTTCTGCTCGCGCGTCAACCCGACCCTGGCGAAGGTCCAGGAGCAGTACGGCGACAAGGTGCGGATCGTCTTCCGTCAGTTCCCGCTGTCGATCCACGCCAACGCTCAGAAGGCCGCCGAGGCTTCCCTCTGCGCCGACGACCAGGGCAAGTTCTGGGAGATGCACGACCTGATGTTCGAGCAGCAGCGTGACCTCGGTGTCGACGCGCTGAAGGCCAAGGCCTCGACCCTCGGCCTCGACTCGGACAGCTTCAACGACTGCCTCGACTCGGACAAGTACGCCCAGCAGGTGAAGGACGACATGCGCGACGGTTCGCGGGCGGGCGTCAGCGGAACGCCGGCGATGTTCATCAACGGCCGCTCCCTCGCCGGTGCAGTGCCCTTCGAGCAGGTCGCGAAGGTGATCGACGACGAGCTCGAGCGCAAGGGCGCCGCCGACTGATATCGGTTTCAGCCGGTTCTTCGAGAGGTTGATCTTTCGAAGCACGAACGCCCGCTGTGCAGGAATGCGCAGCGGGCGTTATCCTTTGCGGCGCGATGAGCGACCTGGGAGATCTTTCCGCCGAAGAGATGCGCGCCGCCCTGCACCGGGCGGCCGACTGGATCGCCGACTACCTCTCCGGAGGAGTCGAGGATCATGCGGTGATTCCGGCCGTCGAACCGGGGGCTCTGCGGGCTCTGATGCCGGCGTCGCCGCCGGCCGAGGGGGAGTCGATGGCGACCCTCCTCGACGAGTACGAGCGCGCCATCGTGCCCCACACCACGCACTGGAACCATCCCGGCTTTCACGGCTACTTCGCGATCACCGGCTCGGCGCCGGGGGTGGTGGCCGAAAGCCTGGCCGCGGCTCTCAACGTCAACGCCATGCTCTGGCAGAGCGGGCCGGCGGCGACCGAGCTGGAGCAGCTGAGCTGCGATTGGCTACGCCAGATGATGGCTCTGCCGGAGGACTTTGCGGGGCACATCAATGACACCGCCTCGACCAGCAGTCTGGTGGCCCTGGCGGCGGCGCGGGAGGCCCTGGGAGATGACGTCCGCGAGCGCGGCCTGGCAGGCCATGCTCCTCTCGGCCTCTACATCAGCGAGCACACCCATTCCTCCGTCGACAAGGCGGCGATCGTTCTCGGGCTGGGGACCGAGAGCGTGCGGCGCATCGCCGTCGACGAGCAGTTCCGCATGATTCCGGCGGCCCTCGAAGCAGCGATCGAGGCCGATCTCGCCGCCGGCCGACGGCCGATGGCGGTGGTGGCGACGACCGGCACGACGTCGACCACCAGCATCGATCCGGTGGCCGCCATCGCCGACATCTGTGAGCGCTTCGGACTCTGGCTGCATGTCGACGCGGCTTACGGTGGCAGCGCCGCCATCGTGCCGGAGCTGCGGCCCCTCTTCGCCGGCATGGAGCGGGCCGACTCCTTGGTGGTCAATCCTCACAAGTGGCTCTTCGTACCGGTCGACTGCTCGGTCCTGTTCGTGCGCGACCAGGATCTGCTGCGGGGCGCTTTTTCCCTGGTGCCGGAGTACCTCAAGACCGGCGATCGCGCCGACCTCAACCTGATGGACCTCGGCTTTCAGCTCGGGCGCCGGTTTCGAGCCCTCAAGCTCTGGATGGTGATTCGCGCCTTCGGAGTCGACGGCCTGGTGGCCCGCGTGCGTCACCATTGCGAGCTGGCTCGCTGGCTGGCCGAGCGCGTCGCCGCCACCGAGGGTTGGGAGCTGATGGCGCCGGTGCCCCTGGCGCTGGTCTGCTTCCGCGCCACCGCAGGAGTCGACGGCGCCGCGCAGGACGAATTCAACCAACGCTTGATGGCCGCCATCAATGCCGATGGTCGCAGCTTTCTTTCTCACACCCGGCTTGGCGACCGCTACACCCTGCGGGTCGCCGTCGGCAATCTCAAGACCGAGGCGCGGCACCTCGAGGAGCTGTGGCAACGGCTCATCGAGACCGCCGACGCCCTGCGCTCCGGAGGCAACCCTTGAGCTCCTATCCGAGGATTCCCTATCGCCGTGACCGTTTGCCCCTCGACGAGATGACCCGTCGCAGCAAGGCCTTCTACGAGACCATGGACACTCGCCGGAGCGTGCGCGACTTCGCCCCCGATCCGGTGCCTCGGGAGCTCATCGAGACCGCCATCATGACGGCCTCGACGGCGCCCTCCGGGGCTCACCGTCAGCCCTGGCGCTTCGTGGCCGTCGACGATCCGGAGATCAAGTCGGTGATCCGCACCGCCGCCGAGGAGGAGGAGAGGACCAACTACGAGGGCGGTCGCTTTCCGGACGAGTGGCTGCGCGCCCTCGAACCCATCGGCACCACCTGGGAGAAGGCCCACCTCGAGGAGGCGCCGTGGCTGGTGGTGGTGTTCGAGGAGCTCCACGGCATCAAAACCGATGGCTCGAAGCGCAAGAACTACTACGTCAAGGAGAGCGTCGGCATCGCTTGCGGTCTGTTCATCGCCGCTCTCCACTCGATGGGATTGTGCACCCTCACCCACACGCCGTCGCCGATGCGCTTCCTCGGCGACATTCTCGGTCGGCCGAAGAACGAGAAGCCCTACATCCTCTTCCCGGTGGGCTACCCGGCGGAGCACGCGACGGTGCCGGATCTGGAGCGCAAGAGCCTCGACCAAGTGGCGCTGTGGAATCCGCGGAGCGCGGCGACCGGCGGCGACTGAGCCCTCAGCGGGCCGCAGGTCAGAGCTTCGGCACCAGGTCTCGCCACTTGGTGCCACCGGGCTCTGAGATCTTCAGGCCGATGACCCGGCCCTGCTCGTTGCGCTCGAAGCGGAGCCGCTGACTGCGGGTACCGGCGAGGGAAAAGTCCCCTTCCTTGGTGGCGCTGAGCTCGCTGCGGTAGAGCCCATCGCCGGCCTGGTAGTAGAGGCGTCCGGCCGTGAGCTGGATTTCTCGCTCGCCTTCGTACTTGCCGAGGTAGGGCGCGAAGGAGCGCGCCGTCCGGACCCGTTGGCGTTGGGCTTGCTCCCTTTCGAGGGCCGCTTCCAGGAACAGCCCCCGGAGGTTCTCGCGCGCGGCGCCATCGCGCGGGCTCGAGAGCAAGGCGCTGAGCGCCGAGAGGCGTGCGGTGGTGATCGCCTGCGACGCCGGCGTGGCGATGTCTGGTGCGACGCCGACGCCTTCGAAGCCACCCTCGAAGTGCGGGTGGACGGGTTTGGTGTCGGGAATGAAGGCCTCGAAGCCATGGCCCAGATCGGTGGTTCCGGTGCGCGAGCCGAGACCGGCGCCGGCGGTCTTCTCTCCCACCAAGATCGCCTTGTCGTGGTGCTTCAGATCGAAGGCCATCTCTTCGCAGCCGGAGCCGGTGCGCGACGAGATGGCGACATAGATCGGCTTGCCGTCGAAGCTCGGGCTTCCTTCCGGCAGCCGTTCCGTGTAGATCGGGTCGCGTTCGCCGTCGCGGGACTCGTAGTAGAGCAACAGCGCGGGTTCGTCGAAGAGGTAGGAGGCGAGAACCGCGGGCATGCCCATCTCGCCTCCGGGGCAAGTCCGCAGGTCGATGATCAGGGCTTCGGCCTCGGCGACCTCGTCCATCGCGGCGGCGAGATCTTGGCGCGGCCCGGTGAGCTTGCGAACTTCGAGCACGCCGAGGCCGTCCGGCCGAAGATGTGCCTCGTAGGGGCGCGGGGTTTCTTGGTTGGCTCCCGAGCTGTCCGCTGGCTGGCGCGCCGCCACCGGGCCGTCATAGAACACCCGTAGGTGAAGATCTTGGCTGACCTGCCACAGGGTTTTCGACAGGGTGCGAGCCAAGGTCTGCGGGTCGTCGGAGGTCGAGAACTCTCCGTCTTCCGAGCGGCGCGCGATCTCTTGGGCGATGGCGGCCCCCTTCTCTGCCAGAACATAGCGGTGTTGGAGCGAGTGGACGAGGGTTGAAACCACCGCTTGGCGTTCTTCGGCGGTGATCTTCGGGACGCCCTCGGCCGTAGCGATGGCGGTCCACAGGAGGGCGACCAGGCCGGCGACGATTGTCCAGGAGATGCTCTTCATGGTGGCTCCTTGCAGCGGTTCGAGGGGGGCGGTTGGGGTCCCGCCGGGCTCGTCACCACTGTGGCGCTTGAAAGGTCCGAGAATCTGCCGCCGGCGGTCAGGGATTTGTAAAGAGCTCCTGACATCTTCTTGTCCGGCTCTTGATGTTTCGGGCCGAGCAGCCCATAGACTGCGGCCGTGAGGAGCGATCGCAGAACCCGCCAGCGCCTTGGCATCGATGGCGAGAGGGTCTGGCCGCGGCTCTTGGCGGCGGTTCTCCTGGCTCTCCTGCTGATCGCCTTGATGGCCCTCCAGTACCGCTGGATTCAGCGCCTCGCGGAGGCCGAAAGGGTGCAGCTGGCAAGCGGTCTGGAGGCGGTCGCGGAGCGCTTCGTAGAGGCCTCAGGGCGTGACCTCGTGCAGCTCTACCTGGCCTTTCAGGTCGATGGCGGGAACTGTCATCGCGCCGCTTCGGAGAAGCTTCGGAGCTGGCGCCTCGGTGCTTCCGATGCCGCTCTGGTGCGGGCTGCCTACTGCTTGCGGCCAACGCCGGATGGTTGGTCCAGTCGGGCCCTCGATGGCTCGCCGCTGGCTGGCCAGCTCGCGCCGGAGATCGCTCTCGAGCTCGGCTTCGAGCCGGCGGCATCGTTCCCGATCGGCGAGTCCTTTCATCCCGGGATCCCGGCCCTGGTGGTGCCGGCGGTGCCAGTGGTGGATGCAATCCCCGGCGGCGAAGGGGCAGCTAATTCTTCCGTCGTCGGCGGGGACTTCGTCGTCTTGCTGCTCGACGAAGTGGCGGTTCACCAGCGCTGGCTGCCCGCTCTCTTTGCCGCCGCCGCCGGCGGCGAGGCCTATGAGTACCGCCTTCGGCGGCGGCGAGGAGCCGTAGTGGCTCACGGCTCGCCGTGGGTGCCGACGCAGCGGCCACCGGACTTTTCGACCGCGGTGTTCTCGCTGTCGCGATCTTTGTCGGATCGCCCCGATGCCTCTCCCGCGGCCGGCTCGAAGGTAACCCGGCGCGCTCTGGTCGTGCGGGGCGAGGGTCCTTCGCCCTGGGTGCTCGATCTATGGCTGCGGCGCGGTCCCGTCGAGCAGCTGGTGGCCTCGACCCTGAATCGCAATCTGTTCCTGGCCGCCTTCATCCTGGGTCTACTGGCGGTCAGCGTCGTATTGATGTGGCGCACCACCCGTCGCTCCCGCGAGCTGGCGCGGCGACAGCTCGATTTCGTCGCCGGGGTGTCCCACGAGCTGCGCACTCCGCTGGCGGTGATCACTTCGGCGGGACAGAACCTGCGCGATGGGCTGATCGATGATCCGGAGCAAGGCCGCCGCTACGGGCAGGCGATCTTGCGCGAGGGTCGTCGCCTCGAGCGCTTCGTGGAGCAGGTCCTCTCCTATGCCGGTGCGTTGGCCTCGGAGCGGCGCTACTCGCCGGTGCCGACCGATGCCCGGGCCTTGCTGCGGCGCAGTCTCGAGGTCTGTGCCGTTCTCGATCACGCGATCGTCGACGCGGTGGAGAACCCGATGGTGTTGGTCGACCCGGATGCCGTCGGGGCGGCCCTCGAAGGCTTGATCGACAACGCCGTCAAGTACGGTCGGGGCGACAACTGGCTCAGAGTGGTGCAATCTCGTTTGGGGGATCGGTTGAAAGTCGTGCTCGAGGATCGCGGACCAGGGCTTCGGCGGGACGAGATCGGCGGTCTTTTCGAGCCCTTCGTCCGGGGCTCCGGTGCCCGCCAGCAGGGGGTGCGTGGCAGTGGCCTGGGATTGGGCCTGGCGCGGCAAGCGATCGTCGGCCAGGGAGGGAGCCTCGCGCTGCGTGCGGCGGTGCCTCAGGGATTGGTCTGCGAGATCCTGTTGCCCCTGGCCGCCGAGGAGGCGCAATGAGCCAGGCCGGCGGCAAGCCGGAGGTGAGGCACCTGCTGATCATCGAAGACGAGGCCGACCTCGCCATGATGTTGCGCGATCGGTTGGAGGCCGAGGGCTTCCGGGTCTCGGAGGCGCGCAGCGGCGAGATAGGCCTCGAGCTGGCGGCCGCCGACCCTCCGGATCTGGTGTTGCTCGATCTGATGCTGCCGGGGGCGAATGGCTTCGAGGTCTGCAAGGCTCTGCGGCGCCAGCGGGCGACCACTCCGATCATCATGTTGACCGCTCGGGGCGAGCTCTCGGATCGCGTCCTCGGGCTTCAGCTCGGTGCCGACGACTACCTCACCAAGCCCTTCGAGGGACTCGAGCTGGTGGCTCGGATCGAGGCTCTGCTGCGCCGTGTGGAGCTCGATCGGCAGTCCGCCTCGGAGCCCGAGATCGAACGCTTCGGCGAGGTCGAGGTCGACCGCCGCCGGGGCGAAGTGCGCCGCCGAGGCCGGCGGGTGCACCTCGCCGCCAAGGAGCTCGAGCTGCTCAGCTACTTCCTCGATCATCCCGGCGAGGTCCTGTCCCGGGAGCGTTTGCTCGACGCCGTCTGGGGCTACGATGCGGAGGTGGCGTCGCGCACCGTCGACGTTCACCTCTCGGCGCTCCGTCACAAGCTCGAAGAAGAGCCTTCGTCGCCGGTCTTCTTTCGCACCCTGCATCGCCGGGGCTACAAGTTCGAAGTCTGATCAGACCTCTTTGCCGTTGTAGAGGTCGGCGACCTCCGGGTAGCCGTTGTAGAGCAGCGTCCGGCGCACGTCGCGGGTGCCGATGTCGGTTTCTTCGGCCTGGCTCCAGCGCGGGTGCGGCTTGCCCGGGTCGACGTTCGAGAAGAAGCCGTATTCGGAAGGCTGCAGATCGTTCCAGAAGGTGCCGGGACGCTTCTTGGTGAACTCGATGCGGACGATCGACTTGGGGCTCTTGTAGCCGTACTTCCAGGGCAGGGCGAGGCGCAGCGGGGCTCCGTGCTGCATCGGCAGGGCGTGGCCGTAGCTGCCGACCACCACGAAGGCCAGCGGGTGGCGCGCTTCGTCGAGGCGCAGGCCTTCGTAGTAGGGCCAGGGATACCAGGGCTCGCGCTTCTGGCCCGGCATGTTCTGCTTGTCGAGGATGGTGACGAACTTCACCCAGCGGGCCGAGGGTAGCGGTTCCAGGTGGTCGATCAGGGTGCGCAGGGGATAGCCGGTCCAGGGCACCTGCATCGCCCAGCGCTCGACGCAACGGAAGCGGTAGAGGCGCTCCTCCAAGGGAAACTTGCCGATCAGGGCATCGAGATCGAGGGTGCGGGGCTGCTTGACCAGGCCGCCGACCTCGATCGTCCAAGGCGGCAGCGGGTACTTGCTGGCGAGCTCCCAGACGCGGTTCTTGGTGGTGGTGAACTCGTAGAAGTTGTTGTAGCGGGACGACACTTCCTCCGGCGTCAGGGTGAGATCGCCGAGGGTGAAGGCCGGGTTGCGCTTGGCCGGGAAGCGGTCCGCGAAGCGGCTGCCGATGGCCGGGTCGGTGGCACCGCGGGCGGCCTGTGGGCCGGCCGCCGCCGAGCCGCCGGTGCCCGCCGCCTGGGGGGCACAGGCGCCCTGGAAGGGCAGGGCCATGCCGAGGGTGCCGAGGCCGAGGGCCGAGAGCACCTTGCGGCGCGACCAGTAGATGGACTCCGGGGTGGCGAGGCGCTCGGGAATCTCCCAGGATTTCGGAATGCGGATGTTCGACACGGGAATCCTCCTAGAGAACGACGATTTCACGGGACCAGAGCAGGTCGCCGGGTGGGCGGGACTAGCCCGGCGGTTGCCTGAGGTACGACCCCGCCGGCGGAGCGGATCGACACCCCTGCTGCCCTTTGGCGGCCATCAGTAGTAGTCGGCGCAGGACAGGAAGTAGCCACACACCGGATCCGGGCAGAACAGCTTGCATTTGCGCTCGGCGAGCTCCTTGCCGCAGATCGGGCAGGTGCGCATGACGAGATCCGGGTTGGCGGTGGCCTTCGCGGTGGTCGAGGCCGGACGGGACGACGGCAGCGGTTTCGCAGGGTCCATGCCCCAGCCTAGGAGGGTGGGGCGCCGTGGTCAAGGTGACAGGTCGTATACTCGCCGCTTCGATCGCGGAGACTGCCTTGGCCCAATCCCTACTCATCGATACCGCCGCCGGCGAGAGCACCCTGGCGGACTGGTCCGCTCCCCTCGATCTCGATCGTCTGGCGGCCGGAGACGGGCCGTGGGAGGTCGAGCTCGGCTTCGGCAAGGGCAAATACCTGTTGCGGCGATCGCAGGAAGATCCGGAGCGTCGTTTTCTCGGCATCGAGATGGTGACCGAGTACTACCGCATGCTGGTTGGACGGGCGCGCAAGCGCGGCGTCGAGAACCTGGTTGTGCTGCGCGGCGAGGCCCTCTATGCACTCTCGGCGGTGCTGCCGCGCGCCTTCGCCTCGGATCTCCACGTCTACTTCCCGGACCCCTGGCCGAAGGCGCGGCACCACAAGCGGCGGTTGTTCGACGGCGAGACCGTCGACCTGGTGCTCGGACTGCTCGCTCCCGGCGGCCGTCTGTGGTTCGCCACCGACTTCCTCGACTACGGCGAGCTGGTGGCCGAGCTCCTCGGCGGTCATCCCCAACTCGAGCTCCGGCGTCGGGATCAACCCTGGCCGGAAGGGCCGCGCACCAACTACGAGGCCAAGTACGAGCGCGAAGGGCGTCCGATTTTGCGCCTCGAGGGTATTTATCGTGGCTTCGGTGATCGCCCGCGGCTGCATCCCGCGGGGGAGGCGGCGGTGCTGGCGGCTCCTTGGCAAGCGCCGGTCGTGGAGCCCTGACGGAGCGGGCCCCGAAAATCGAGCGCCGAGGGCTTCTCGGGCTGCTATTCTGAGGTGGCTCGACGCGCCGATGGTCGGTGGATCGAGCCTGGAGGCCGCACCCTTTGCTCGAGCAGCTCTCCTATCTCCTGCCGCTGTTTCGTCGCTACCGCCTGAAGTTCTTCGGCGGCCTGGCGACGGTGGCCGGCTCGGCTCTCGTCGGCCTGATGGCGCCGCTGGTGGTCGGCCGGGCGGTCGACGGCCTGCAGGCCGAAGATCCCCTGCGCGGGCTCTACCTCCAGGGCGCGTTGCTGGTGCTCATCGCCCTCGGCCAGGGGCTGTTCATGTTCGTCCAGCGCATGGTCTTGGTGACCATGAGCCGGGACATCGAGCGCGACCTGCGCAATCGCTACTTCGGACATCTCGAGAGCCTCGACGCCGCTTTCTTCCAGCGTCATGCCACCGGCGACTTGATGGCACGCGGGACCAACGATCTGCAGGCCGTGCGCATGCTGTGCGGGCCGGCCGTGATGTACAGCGCCAACACCATTTTCACGGCCAGCGGCGCGCTCTTCTTCATGTCTCAGATCCATGGCCGGTTGACCCTCCTGTCTCTCGCCACGATGCCGCTGGTGGCTTGGGCAACGCACGTCTTCGGTAGCCGCATCCACGTCCTCTTCGAGCGCGTCCAGGAGTCCTTTTCGACCCTCTCGACGCGGGTGCAGGAGAATCTCGCCGGGGCCCGGGTGGTGCGCGCCTACGTTCAAGAAGGCCCGCAGATCGAGTCCTTCCGGGTGGACAACGACGACTACGTCGAGCGCAACCGTCGCCTGATCCGCTGGAGCGCTGCCTTCCACCCGACGCTGCAGGCGCTGATCGGCATTGGCTTCGTGATGGTGCTCTTCTACGGCGGCAGCCTGGCTCGCGACGGCGGTATCACGGTGGGCCAGTTCGTCACCTTCAACCTCTTCCTCGGCAAGATGATCTGGCCGATGATCGCGATCGGCTGGGTGATCAACCTGGCGCAGCGCGGTGCCGCCTCCCTGCGGCGCATGCGTGAGGTGCTCGAAACCGCGCCGGCGGTGGCCGATGGCGCGTCGGTGGAACGCCCGGCCGAGCTTTCCGGAGCGGTCGAGTTCCGCAACCTGTCCTTCGCCTTCGAGGCCGGCAAGGAGGTGTTGTCCGACATCTCCTTCCGCGCCCCCGCCGGTTCGACGGTCGCTCTGGTGGGGCGCACCGGCTCCGGCAAGAGCACCCTCCTCGGCCTGCTTCCGCGCCTCGCCGAACCCCCCGAGGGCAGCGTCTTCGTGGACGGCATCGACGTTCGGGGCCTCGGCCTCGCCGAGCTCCGCGGCGCCCTCGGGGTGGTGCCGCAGGAGAGCTTCCTTTTCTCCACCACGGTGGCCGAGAACATCGCCCTCGGCCGTCCCGATGCAAGCCGCGACGAGATTGTCGAGGCGGCTCGTCTGGCCGGCCTGGGGGAGGATCTCGATGGCTTTCCTAAGGGCCTCGAGACGCTGGTCGGAGAGCGCGGCATTACCCTCTCCGGAGGGCAGAAACAGCGCGTCTCCCTGGCTCGCGCGCTGCTGCGCGATCCCAGCATCTTGCTGCTCGACGACTCCTTGTCGGCGGTGGACACCCAAACCGAGGAGATGATCCTCGAGAATCTCGAGCGGGTGTTCGAAGGGCGCACCGTCTTTCTGGTATCCCATCGGGTGTCGACGGTGCGCGGCGCCGATCTGATCCTGGTCCTCGACGAGGGCCGCATCGTCGAGCGCGGGCGCCATGACGAGTTGGTCGAGCAGGGCGGACACTACGCCGATCTCGAGCGGCGGCAGCGCCTCGAGGAAGAGCTGCAGGCAGCGGTGTGACGGAGGGATCGATGGCAGATGCCAAGAAACTGATCGTGACCGGCGGCTCGGGCTTGATCGGGCGTGCCCTGACGGCGGATCTGACGGCTCGCGGCTGGCAGGTGGTGATCCTGTCGCGGCGCCCGGAGCGGGTGCGAGGGCTGCCCGCCGGCGCTCGCGCCGTCGGTTGGGACGGGCGCAGTGCCGATGGCTGGAAGGAAGAAGTCGACGGCGCCGACGGCATCGTCCACCTCGCCGGTGAGAACGTCGCCGACGGTCGCTGGACCGCCGCCAAGAAGCGCCGCCTGCGGGACAGCCGCATCGAGTCGAGCCGGGCGGTGATGGCGGCCGTCGAGGCGGTGGAGACCAAGCCGTCCTTTTTGCTGCAGTCGAGCGCCGTGGGGTTCTACGGTGACAGCGGCGAGGTCGAGATCGACGAAACCTCACCGCCGGGGGACGACTTTCTGGCCGATCTTTCGGTCGAGTGGGAGGCCACCACCGCCGCCGCCGAGGATCTTGGAGTGCGGCGGGCGATCCTGCGCACCGGCATCGTGCTGGCGCGCGACGGCGGTGCCCTTCCCAAGATGGCGCTGCCCTACAAGCTCGGCTTCGGAGGTCCGGTGGGGAGCGGTCGGCAGTACGTTCCCTGGATTCACCTGGCCGACGAGGTCGCCGCTATTCGCTTCCTGATCGAGCACCCGACGGCGAGCGGCCCTTTCAACCTCACGGCACCCTCGCCGGTGACCAACGCCGAGCTCGGCGCCACGCTGGCGCGAGTGCTGCGCCGGCCCAATCTGGTGCCGGCGCCGGCCTTTGCCTTGCGCGCCGTCTTCGGCGAGATGGCGCGGCTCCTGCTCGGAGGGCAGAAGGCTTTTCCGCGCGCCCTCGAAGGGCTCGGCTTCGAGTTCCAGTTTGGCGATCTCGAATCGGCCCTGCGAGACCTGCTGAAGGGGGAGATGGAGCCACCGGCGTGAAGTTCCAGCACCGCTTTCGGGTCGATGCCGGGCTCGCCACCGTCGTCGAGTTCCATCGCCGGCCGGCGAACCTGGCGGCGGTCACCCCAGGATTCATCCCGATGGCCTATGAGGGCGATCCGCCGCAGCGCTTGGAGCCCGGGGACGAGCTCACCCTGAAGCTCTGGATGGGTCCCCTGCCGGTGCGTTGGCGGCTGCGCACGGCGGAGCTCGACGAAGACGGCGTCGAAGGCTTCCGCGATTTTCAGCTCGAGGGTCCCTTCGCGGCCTGGGAGCACCGTCACCGTTATCACGTCGCCGATGCAGAGGACGGTGGCGGCACCTGGATCGAAGACGACATCGAGGCGCGTCTCGCCGACTCCTGGGGGCGGCGCCTGATCGGCCTCCAGATGTGGGCCGGTCTGCCGCTGCTGTTCGCCTTTCGGCGGCGCGGCACGCGCCGCCTGCTGTTGTCTCAGGGGGGCTAAAGGCGCCCCCCTCAGGCGCGCGCGCATGTCGCGCGCCTTCACCCCCGTCCTCGGCGCCTTCGGCGCCGCCTCGGGCTTTCGCCCTCGGTAGCCGCCTGCTGGTTAGCAGCCGGCTTCTTTCTGCTGATAGCTACTTCGGGGCTAAAGGCGCCCGCCTCAGGCCTACGCG
>JBCCHV010000089.1 GCA_039028635.1 Acidobacteriota bacterium | reverse complement strand
CAGAAATCTGTGAATAGATCAGGAAGACCACAAACACTGGGAAATTGATCTCATCACTTACGAATATTTACAAAGCAAAATTGCGGTGACCCTTGCATGATAATTGTAGAGTTCGGTCATAGGCACCACCCGGACGGCGGCGCCGGTGCGGCCGGCCGGGGCATCGACGACCAGGTTGTAGAAGTCGATCACCCGCGGATCACTGCAGTCGACCTCGATCTCCATCGAACGGCCGTTGGGGGCGATCGAGAGGACCCGGACCGCCGGCGTCCAGCGCGGAGGGTCGTTGGCGGTCAAGGGGCCGTCGGGCACGAAGGCCCCCGCGCCGTGGAAGCCCCGGCCGGTCAAAGTGACCACCGTCACCTCGCCCTGCGGCAACACGTCCGGCGCTACGGCGGTGATCTCCAGCGCCGCCACGTCGGTGACCTCGAGGGTGAGCTCGGTGCTCCGGGAGCGCCCGCCGGAAGTGCCCGTGACGCTCAGCGGGTAAGTGCCCGGAGGTGTGGTGATGGAGGTTGCCAAAGTCAACGTGGCGCTGCTGCCGGCGGCCGTCGTCGCCGGCTGAAAGCTCGCCGTCACGGCGGCCGGAAGGCCGCTGATGGCGAGGGCGATGTCGTCCGAGAACTCGAATTCCGGCAGCGTGCTGATGGTGGCCGTGGCGCTCGCGCCATGGGTCACCGCCAAGCTGGTCGGGGAGCCGGCGAGGGAGAAGTCCGGTTCACCGGTACGGCCTTCGACCTGGAACGCGAACGGCGACGACGACGGGCCGTCGTGCTCGATGGTGACGGTGCCGGTCCAGGTGTTGCTCTGCTGCGACAGGAGAGCGACCCGGAAGTCTTCCTGCCCGCCCGGTGGGATCCGCGGGTTCTCGATGCCGTTGGCGTTGACGAAGAAGCTCTGGCCGCTGACCAGAGAATTGGGGTTGAGGATCGTCAGGTCGCTCTCGCCGTGGTTCTCGATCACGAAGCGGACGCTGTTGCTGGTGCCGACGGCGGTGTCCGGGAAGGGCACCAGATCGCCGGGAGCGAGGATGGTGCCGGCTCCGGTGCGAACCGAGATCTCCGGCGCCGCGCGCACTTCGCCGCGCACCTGCCACTGGAAGGGTGAGTCGTTGGAGTCGATGATGACGACGGCGTTGAACAGGCCGACGACGTCGCGCCGGAAGCGGACGTTGAGGGTTGCCTGCCCGCCGGGCGGCAGCACCGTGGGGGGCACGATGCCGGTGAAGACGAAGCGCGTCGCGCCGCCCTGGATCGAGATCGCGGAGAGATCGAGGTCTTGATCACCGCGGTTGGTGAGGGTGAAGAGGCGGAAGATCGGTCCGGCGTCGGAACGGCCGACGACGCCATAGTCGACCAGCTCACCGGAGCTCAGCACCCGGCCGCCGTCGCGCACCTCGAGGTGTGGGCCGTTGCCGACGATGCGACCGCGCACTTGCCACGAGAAGGGGTCGTCGTCGGGGTCGTTGGTGCGCAGGGTGACGGTGTGGGTGTGGGTGCCCAGGACGTTGCGTCGGAAGCGCACGTTGAGCTGCGTGCTGGCGCCCGGGGCGAGGGTGATCGGCGGCACGACGCCGGTGAAGACGAAGCGGTCGCCGCCGCTGATCGTGACGCTCGTCAGGTCGAGCGGTAGGGTGCCGCGGTTGGTGAGGGTGTAGAGGCGGTAGACCGGGCTGCTGGTGGCGGTGAGGCTGTAGGTGCCGTAGTCCACCAGAGAGCCCGCCGCCAGCGGAGTGCCGCCATCGCTCACTTCGAGGGCCGGTTCACTGACCGTGACCGTGCCGCGCACCTGCCACGAGAATGAGCCCTGCTCGGGGTCGTTGCTGGTCAGCGCGACGCTGGCCTGGAAGGTGCCGGCACGGTCGCGCCGGAAGCGCACGTTCAGCGTCGTGCTGGCTCCGGGAGCGAGGCTGATGGGCGGCACGACGCCGGTGTAGACGAAGCGGTCGCTGCCGGTGATCTCGATCGCCGAGAGGTCGAGGGGAAGGGCACCGGCGTTGCGCAGCTCGTAGAGGCGGTAGACCGGGTTGGTGTTCGGTGTCTGGGTCCAGCTGCCGTAGTCGACCAGGGTGCCGGCCGCCAGGGGGCTCGCACCGTCACGGACCTCGAGGACCGGGCGGTTGGGAGCGACGGTGCCCTGAACGTGGAAGGAGAAGGCGGGGGCTCCCGGGTCGTTGGAGGTCAGGGTGACGGTGTGGGTGTGGGTGCCCAGGACGTTGCGACGGAATCGCACGTTGAGGCGAGTGCTGTCGCCGGGGGCGAGGCTGATGGGCGGTACGACGCCGGTGAAGACGAAGCGTTCGCCGCCGGTGATCTCGATCGCCGAGAGGTCGAGGGTCTGATTGCCCGTGTTGGTCAGGTCGAAGAAGTAGTAGACCGGGCTGTTGCCGGTGGTCTGGGCGAAGAGGCCGTAGTCGATGAGGGCTCCCGGGGTGACGGTTTGGCCGCTATCGAGCACGGTGAGCTGAGGCGCCGCCTCGGCAGAGGCGGCGAAGACGAAGAGGGCGAAGCAGCAGATCCACCGCATCAGGCGTCTCGTCGGGCTTGGCATGGAGTCTCCTTGTGAGCGATCGTCTTGAGCGTTCCGGCGGTCCTGTGACCGACTCGAGACCTCATTTCAATCCCCATGCCTTCCGGATGATTCTGTCTATATCATTGCAATGAAAGTCTTTATGGGGTCTTCGGGAATTCTCGAGGGTGGCTGCACTGCCCACCCGTTGGGCGCATTGCCCACGTCGTGAGCATTCCGGCATACTGGGTGGCGCCATGACGGAGGCCTCTTTTCGCTACCGCCTGCGATCCTCGAACGGGTCGAACCCAAGCCGCTTCGTGATGCGCGGCGAGCGGGCGACGATCGGCAGCGATGGCGACTGCGATTGGGTCTTGACGGTGCGCGGCGTGTCGCGCCGTCATGCCGATCTGGAGGTTCGCGGCTTCGAGCTGTGGGTGTGCGACCGCGACAGCAAGAACGGCGTCTTCCGCAACGATCAGCCGGTGCAGGAAGCCCGTTTGGGCGTTGGCGATCGTCTTCGCTTGGGAACGACCGAGTGGATCGTCGAGCGGGTCGAGGCCGACGATGCCGATCTCGGACTGGCCCTCGGGGGCGCCGAGGCGACCGCTCGGCGGCCGACCGTGACCGCCCAGTTGACGCAGCGCGAACGGGCTCGCCTCGAGCCTTGGCTCGACTTGCTGGAGGCGGTGGTGGCGCAGCTCTCGTGGCCCACCGGCGGCGATCGCGTGGCGGCCTTGGAGGAGATGGTGGCGACTCTCGGCGCCCGCGGCGCGGCCTTGCTGGAGGCTGGCCCCCGGGGGCGCTCCCGCATTCTGGCCAAGGTTGGAGAGTTGCCGCCGGGGCGCGGGCCGCTCGCTGCTGCCGAGGAGGCCGACGGGCGCCTGGTCGCTCTGCTGGCGCGCCGCGGCCGGGCGGACCTGCAACTGGTGGTCTGGGGAGATGGTGTCGAGAAGTCGGCGGAGCGTCTTCTCACCACCGCTCTGCAGCTTTTCGCGGCCTTCGAGGCGTCCCCGCCGATGGCCGATCCGCAGCCGCCCGCGGTCGGCGACTCGGAGCTGGTCTTCGGTGCCGATTACGTGCGCGGACAGTCGGCGGTGATGCGGGATCTTTATCGCCAGATGGCGACTCTGGCGGACAGCGACCTGCCGGTGTTGGTGCGTGGCGAGACGGGTGTCGGCAAGGAGCCCGTGGCGCGCGCCCTCCACGCTTCTTCGGCTCGCCGCGACGGTCCTTTCGTGGCCCTCAACTGTGCCGCTTTGCCAGAGGAGTTGCTCGAAGCCGAGCTCTTCGGAATCGGTGCCGGCGTCGCCACCGGGGTGCACGAGCGTCGCGGCCGGGTCGAAGAGGCGGACCGCGGCACCCTGTTCCTCGATGAGCTCGGCGAGCTTCCGCAGCCTCTGCAGGCGAAGCTTCTGCGAGTGCTCCAGGAACGCGAGGTCCTGCCCCTCGGCCGTCCGCCGATGCGGGTGGATGTGCGATTCGTCGCCGCCACCGGCCGCGATTTGACAGCGGCCATGGCGGCCGGCGAGTTTCGCTCCGACCTCTACTATCGGATCGCCGGTGGCGTGCTGGAGGTGCCGCCGCTGCGCGCTCGGCGGGGCGACCTTTCCCGTCTCATGCTGCACTTCCTCGAACGTGCCTGCCGAGAGACCGGCAAGAGCGTGCGGGGGCTGACCGTACGCGCCCTCGAATCCCTCGAGTCCCATAGCTGGCCCGGCAACGTGCGCGAGCTCGAGCACGAGATGCGTCGCCTGGTGATCGCCTGCCCGAACGGTGAGGCGATCGATTCGGCTCTGCTCTCAGAAGCAGTTCTCGCTGCGCCCGCGGTGGCGCCGACCAACTCATTGGTGATCGCAGAACAGGTGCGGGCCCTCGAGACGCGCTTGATTCGCGAGGCTCTGCGGCGCAGTCGCGGCAACCGCACGCGAGCCGCCGAGATGCTCGGCATCTCGCGCAACGGGTTGGCCAATCGCATCCGCCGCTGGTCCCTCGACGACGACTGAAGGTCGGTCGAGTCGCGACCGCTCCGGTGAGGTTTGCTGTATAAATTGCAGTCATGAGCAAATGTCATTCAGCCCTCGTCATCCTGCTGCTCGTCTCTGTCCTCACCGGATGCTCCGCAGAGAGCCCGGTGGTAACGTCGGCTGTCGCCGAAAGCCCACCACCGCCGGCGCCGAAGGTCGAACCGTCTTCGGGCCTCGCCGCACCGCCCTGGGTGGGCGAGCACTTCGAGGCCATGGTCGGGGTGTGGATCACCGACAACTCCGCCTACCTCAGCGAGAACGAACCCTTCGACCAGTACGGTATGGAGTGGTCTTGGGGGATTGGGGAGAAGAGTCTCGTCGGCCGTCTCTACGGCCTCCAGGAGGGGCGAGAAGTGGCGACCTTCTGGGAGTTCCGAGAGTTCTGGCATGTGGGTGAAGGTCACCTGGTGACCCAGCAGTTCGGCGGCGATGGTCGCTTCGGCGTCGGGCCCCACACCCGCACCGGCGAACACTCGACGGAGATGGTGCAGAGCTTCTTCGTGCCGCAGGGCGAGACCATGCGGGTGGGACACCGCTCGACCCGCCGCGACGGCGAGCTCACCACCGAGTCCTTCGACATCGATGGTGAGGGCGAGTGGAAGCCCCGGCGAAGCTACGTCTGGTTCCGCCAGGCGCCGACGCCCTGAGTCGTCCAGCTCGTCAGCCGCGATCGCGCTGGGCTAGATCGGCGAGCTGCTGACGCCCTGTGATGATTCTCAGGTCGCTGGTCGGTAAGTGGTCTTCGAGGACCGGAAGGCCGTTTTCCAGCAGCTCCTGAGCCGTTCCTGCGTCGCCCCGGGCGGCGAGGACGGACGCCAGGCCGCACTCCGCTTCGGCGATCCACCAGTGGTCCGGTTTCAGGCCCTGGCGGCGTCTTTCCAGAGCCACGCGATAGTGCTGCTCCGCCGCTCGCAGGTTGCCTTGGGCGGCTTCGAGGCGCCCGAAGCCGACGCGAACCGGGCTGAGGCGGAGAGGCTGTCCTTCCCACAGCCGGGTCAGGATGCTCTCCGCCCGCAGCAGTCGATCCCTTGCCACCGGAAAGTCGGCGGCGGCGGTCGCGATCTTGGCCTCGACGAGCAGGATCATGACCAGAGAATCGCCGGCCGCGGTGCCGAGCCGGCGGTGCAGCTCCAGCGATCGGGCGATCTGGCGCCGGGCCTCTTCGGGATCGCCGTCCTCGAGCTCGACCAGGCTGAGGTTGAGATGGACGACCGCCTGCTGGGCGAGGTCTTGCTGGCCCTCGGCGAAGCGCTCGAGGAGGTTGCGGTAGGTGTGCCGAGCATTCTCCAACCGGCCCTCGAAGTGCTGGAGGTAGGCGAGGGTGTTGAGGGAGGCGACGAGATCCGGGTGGTCCGGAGGCAAGATCCCTTCCTGCAGAGCGATCGCCTGGCGAACCGTGCCCTCGGCCTCGACGCGACGTCCCAGGAAGAGCTCGACGCCGGCGAGCATGTTGAGGGTCGGGGCGGTTCGGAGATGGTCGGGGCCGAGGCTTGATCGCTGCTCGGTCAAAGCCCGGCGGAGCGCCTTCTCGGCTTCGTCGAGGCGCTGCATGCGGAGCAGGCGAGAAGCCATCACCAAGCGGGTCTCGGCCAATCCCAGGAGGTTCGGTTGCGGTAACTGGCCCTGCAGCTCGAGGGCGCGCTGGTGCAGCTCGAGGGCTTCCCCGCTCTGCGCGCCCTGCAGCGAGCGGGCCAGTCCATTGAGGGCCGTAGTCTGGCTCGGATGGTCGCGGCCATCGCGCTCCTGGCGCAGCTCGAGGGCCTGCCGGAAGAGCTCACCGGCGGCCGCGAGGTCGGCGACGCGGAGGCGCTGTTCGCCGAGGCTTTCGAGGCTCTCGGCCACTTGGATATCGGCCCCATCGCCGAGCTGGCGACGCAGGGCGAGGGCTTCTTCGAGGGGAGCTCTGGCTTCGCCGTAGAGGCCGAGGGAGGTGTAGACCTGGCCCACCGTGTCGAGCACGGCGGCGCGCGCCAGTGGTTGATCGGCGAGCTCGCGATGAGCGCGACTCAGGCTGGCTTCGAGGAGTCGCCGGGCGCTGATGTCCCCTTCCCCCGAGACTGCTGGGTCGGCCGCTTGCAGCATCTCGACCACCATCTTCAGATTGCGGTCGGCGCGCTGCCGTTCGACGGCGTGGTGACGCGTCTCGCGCACCAGACCGATCGCCACCAGAATCAACAGGCTGGAGAGGGCGAAGGCGATCGCCACCGCCGTGCGATGGCGACGCACGAACTTGGCGGCGCGGTAGAGAGTGCTTCCGCGCCGAGCGTGGACCGGCCGGCGGGCCAGAAAGCGCCTCAAGTCGGCGGCGAAGGCCGCGACCGACGGATAGCGCTTGGTGGGCTCCTTGCGCAGGGCCTTGAGCAGAATGAAGTCGAGATCTCTGGGGAGCCTCCGTGGCCTACCGATGGTCGCGCTCGAGCTGGACTCGGAACGAGTGGCCGTGCTCGGCGGAGTCGGCTCCTGCTGGCAGATGGCGGCCTCGAGCTCATGGGCGGAGGGGCCGACGCGATAGGGCAGACGATCGGTCAGCAGCTCGTAGAGGACGACGGCCAGGGAGTAGAGGTCGCTGGCGGTGGTGATGGCTTCGCCGCGGACCTGCTCCGGGCTGGCGTAGGGCACCGTCATCGGCCGTGAACCGGTGTGGGTGACGACGTCGGCAGGGGCCGGCGAGAGCGCCTTGGCGATGCCGAAGTCGAGCAGCTTGAGATGCCCCTCGGCGGTCACCAGGACATTGCTCGGCTTCAGGTCGCGGTGGACGAGGAGGTTCTGGTGGGCATGCTCGATCGCCTCGCAGAGGGTGAGCACGAGCTCGATGCGTTGGCCGATGCCGAGCTCGCGCTCGGCGCAGAAACGGTCGATCGGCAGGCCTTCGACCAGCTCCATGACGAGATAAGGGCGGCCGTCCGGCGTGCTGCCGCCGTCGTGGAGGCGGGCGATGTTGGGGTGCCGAAGGCGTGCCAGGATTTGTCGCTCGGTGCGAAACCGAACCTCCTGATCCGATCCCGCGGCCTCTCGCAGCAGCACCTTGACGGCGACTCGATTCTGGTACTCGTCGTCCTCACGTTCGGCCAGAAAGACGCTGCCCATCCCGCCCTGGGCGATGAGACTGCGAATTCGGTAGGCGCCGAGGCGCTGTCCGATCACCCCGTGGTCCGGCTGGGGCAGCAGTCGTCCGGGCGCATGGTCGAGAAAGCAGTCGGAGCGCTCGGCGGCGGAGAGCAGCTGGCGCACCAGGGCGAGCAGGCTCGGGTCGCCTTCGCACAGGGCTTCGGCGTGACGGCTGCGCTGTTCCCGAGGCAGGTCGAGGAGCGCCTCGAGAAGCGCGTCGGCGCGCTGCCACTGGCGGTCCTTCAATCACGTCTCCCGTGCTCGAGCTCGACCAGCAGCCAGGCCCGGGCTCGGGCCCACTCCCGTTCGACGGTGCGCGAGCACTTGCCGAGGCAGCGGGCGATCTCCGCGGTGGTCAGACCGCCGAAGAACCGCATCTCCACGATCCTCGCCTTGTCGGCGTCGTGCGTCTCGAGACGGCCCAGGGCGACATCCAGATCGAGTAAATCCACCGAGTCGGGGGCCGCCCACAGGAGGTCGTCGGCCAGGGTGATGCGGGCCGCGCCGGCGCCGCGCTTGGCTCGCCCGCGGGCGCGGGCGTGATCGCACAGGACGCGCCGCATGGTGCGGGCGGCGAGACTCAGGAAGTGATCCCGGTCCAGGGCCGACCAGCGGTCGCTCTCGCTCAAGCGAATCCAAGCCTCGTGCACCAGGGCGGTCGGCTGCAGCGTATGGCCGGCCTTCTCGAAGCGGAAGTAGTGGCCCGCCAGGCGCCGGAGCTCGCGGTAGACCTCCTCCGGCTGCTGGGGGTTGGCGACGGGGAGTGGTTGCATCAGATTCGATTCAGATCTCACAAAGGGTGCTTACGCCGAGTCGCCTGTCGCGGTTTGGGAGTCCCCGTCGCTACCTGTCACGAACGGCAACTGCATCGGGAGATTCGCGACATGCTTCGAAAACGCTCATCCAGAAACCGCTTTGAAAAATCGACCTTTTCCTCGTGGTGTTTCGTACTGGTCCTAATGGTGGCGGCCTGTTTTTATTCAATGCCAGCCGGCGCCTGTTGGGTGATCGAGCCCGGGGACCCTCGCCTTTGGTGGACCCTGAGCGACGAGATCTCGAGCCGCGAGCTGCGCGATCGTTGTTTTGATCCCAGCGATCATCAGCTGCGCTACCTGGAGGCGGTGGCGGTGGGAGCGCAGCGGGATCTTTCGGATCATGAGCTGGCGGGGATCGATCTCTTCGTCGATGGCGAGAGGAATCCCGAGTTGGTACCCCTGTGGGTGGCGTTTCATGTCTTCAGCTCCCAGGGCGGTGATCGCACCAGAATCTTCACTGCTCGCAGTCAGCTCCACCGATTTGGAATCTCTGTCGGGGGACAGGATCAGATCCTTGCTGCGGTGAGCAATCTCGAGGCGGAGGCTCAGCTTTCTTTGGTTTCCGACCCGCGAGCGCTCGAAACCACGACTCTCGCTTCGATGGAGGGACTTCAAGGCTCCCTGCCTAGAGATGACTGGAGAGGACTGCGACGTCTCCTGTTCGAGCTCGTGGCGCCATCGGTCTCAGTCGTTGGTCGCAACGACGAGGACTTCTTACTGTTGACCAAGCCGGTAGTCGAAATCGACTATGCCGACAATGGCTCCGTCTCGTTTGCCGACGTGGCGGTCTCCGAGGGGGTGATGTGGTACTTCTGCCGTGGCGAATGCGAATTCGTCGATGGCGGCTTCTTGACGGTCGGATGTCATCTCACGGATGAGCACGAGCCACCCGTCGAATTGAGCCCTCCGTATCGCTTCGGTGAGATCGAGCACAAGGACGACGCCTGGTTCAGCGGCGGTGTGCATGCGACGAACCACCTCCAGAAAGTGACGTGCTTTGGCACCTCGACCGGGCGTATGGACCATCCTGCTTGTATCAATGACCGAGGTTATGCCTATCGCGGCTGGACTGCGGGGCGGGCGAGCCGTGGCTTCGCTGGTGGCAATCTCGAGCTCTTCGAAGCGGTCTGGATCGATGAGCCTCAGGTCGAGTGTCGGGAAGTTCAGCCGCAGCACGAGATCGGCGGCACCGTTTCTGGTCTTGTCGGTGAACAAGAGTTCTGGGTTCGGATCAAAGCTTGGAACGAGCAAGATGAGCTCGAGAGCAATCGAACCAAACGTGCGACGGCCTCAGATCCCACGTTCTTGGCGGGCAACGACTACCGCCAAGGCTGGACCTACGAGATGGTGCCGATCTCCTCTCCTCCGGGGGCTGAATGTCTGATCGCGGGCCACGGAACGGGCCGAATCCAAACCGTCGAGTCCGACGTTGACGCGCAGGTGCTGTGCGGCAGCGCAGAGCCCCTGCCGCTCTGTGTCGAAGGTGAGCTGCCGAATGGTGCCTCGATTGGCGTTCGGGCGACGACCATGGTCGATGGCGAAGTTTCGGGCCAGACCAGCGACTCCTTCTCTCCGCCGGTCTGTAGCCAGATGTCCATGCATCGTGCGCCCGCGGGGGCGACTTGGACTCTCGAGTTGGAAGGCGCAAATCAGGAGCTCTGCGAGATCGTGGTCGGGTCAGGAACTTATGGATCGGGTGAGTCGGGAGAGTTGAGCTGTCGGTCCGAGAACTGCGGTCCCGGTGGCACCAGCACTCCCGGCGGTCCTTGCGAGTATCCGGTGACCGTCGACTTCGGAATCGAGCCCGGAACCGGGCCGGTCGATGTCGATCTCGAGCTCTGGCTCGTCGAGGGCGGAGATACGCAGAGTCGGTGGGATGTCATTCCCGGCCTGACAGGCGCCACCCAGCAGACGTTTCTGAGAGCGCTGCCCAACGGCACGTCCTATGTCGTACGGCCGAGGGTGGTGGCCCCGGAAGACCTGCTTTGCGATAACCCGGCTCCGGGTACGATTCAAAACGCTCCGGGCTTCGTGAGCCTCGGTTGTGGCATCGCCAGCGAGCCGACGTCGGACTTCTGCCACATCGATCCCGAGCTCTGCATTCTCGGCGATCCCGATCTCTTCTGCACCATCTCCGTCATCGAGTCGACGATTCCGACGATCGTGACGACGGAAAACTGCACCGGCCAGGACCCGATGACCGAGAACTGTGGCTTCTTTTCAGCACCGGACACCAGAATTCAAACCTTGCGGGTGGATTGTTGGACCTTCGGCTTTTCGTTGCTGGCGCCGCCGACCAGCCCTGCGATGCAGGCAGGTCAAGGAGTCGCGACCGAACCCGAAAGCGTCTCGTTCGCGGGTCCAACCGTTTACTTGCGTACCCGGACCAACCGACCTCTCCATCCGGCGGAGGGGTATCTCAAGATTCACGGAGTGGCCCGCGATGATCAGTTCGGAGTGTCCACCGTGCGGGTTTGGGTCGATGGTCAGCTGACCCCGCTCGAGAGCTTCGAGTTCGGTCTCACGGACGCGACGACCTGCTCTGAAATTCCCGCCCCGGGGTGCCGCTCCGACAGCACTTTCAGCGGTTACCTGGATCTGGCTTCCCTGAGCGATGGGCTTCACTCGGTGGTGGTGGTCGCAGACAGTGGCGGAGGGCCCCTCGCTTCCGGCGCCGACGGCTTCGACTTCGTGGTCGACCGCGGCGCGACGCCGCCGCACTGTCAGGGCGATACCACCGCTCCCGTCGCCACCATCCAGCGGCCCCTCGAAGGCCAGGTGGTCGAGCCCAACGCCAACGGTCGCATCACCCTCGACACCTGGGTGGCGGATCCTGCCGAGGTCGAGAAGGTCAGCTTCTATGTCGACAACCTGTGGGTGTGGGACGACGAGACCGACCCGTTCGTTCACAACTGGTTGGCGAGCGCAGGCGAACACACCGTCAAGGCCGCCGCCTTCGACGACTGCGGCAACTGGGCTTGGACCGAGAACACCGTCACCTTCACCGTCGGCACCGGCGATGGCGGTGGTGGTGGAGGGCCTTGCGGGAACGATGTTGCCGGTCCGACGGTCGTGGTCAGTGGTCCGGCCGATGGTGCGGTGGTCACTCCCAACGCCAACGGACGAGTGGCGCTCCAAGGAGTGGCATCGGACAGCTCCGGGGTCGATCGCCTGGAGTTCTTCATCGACGGCGTGGAGGTTTGGACCGACTCTACCTCGCCCTATGCCCACAACTGGCCATCGTCGGCCGGGTCCCATGACTTCAAATTGCGAGCTATCGACGCTTGTGGCAACGCCAGCTTTTCCGAAGAGATCACCTTCACCGTCGACTCGGGCTCGGGCGGTGGCTCCTGCAGCTCGGATGCTCAAGGGCCCTCCGCCTCGGTTCTCCGACCGACCGCAGGGTCGGTGGTGACGCCCAACGCGAACGGGCGGGTGACCCTCGAAGCAGCCGCTTCGGACGGCTCGGGAATCGATCGCGTCGAGTTCTTCATCGATGGCCAGGAGGTGTGGAGCGACGCGACGTCGCCTTACAGCCACAACTGGCCGGCGTCGGCGGGACCCCATGACTTCAAGGTGCGGGCGGTGGATGGCTGCGGGAACGCGACCTTCTCGTCCGAGGTGACCTTCACGGTCGAGGGCGATGGTGGGGGCGGAGGCGGTGGCTCATGCGCCGACGATGCTTCTGGCCCCACCATGGGCATCCTGCGGCCGGCGGACGGAGAGACGGTGACGCCGAACGGCAATGGCAGGGTGACCCTCGAGGCGAGCGCCACGGACGCCGGCGGCGTCGATCTCGTCGAGCTCTACGTCGACGGTGGCCTGGTCCACAGCGACGAGACTTCGCCCTATGCGCACAACTGGTTGGCGAGCGCGGGGCAACACGAGCTCGCCGCCAAGGGATTCGACGCCTGCGGCAACCAAGCCTGGTCGTCTGCGGTGGTGTTCACCGTCGAAGGCTCCTCCGGTGGCGGTTGCGCCAGCGATTCGACGCCACCGGCGGTGGGCGTCAGCTCGCCGTTGAACCAATCGACGGTCAGTCCGGGCAGTGATGGCACGGTGCCCCTGGCAGCCGTTGCCTCGGACAACTCGGGCATCGCCAAGGTCGATTTCTTGATCGATGGAAGCTGGGTCGGCTCGGATACGGCGGCTCCCTATGGCGTCTCCTGGAGCGCTTCGGCGGGTTCCCATGAGCTGCGCGTCAAGGCGAGCGACACCTGCGGCAACGTCCGCTGGTCGAGCCCCGTCGAGTTCACCGTCCCGGCACCGGATCCGTGCCTGGCCGATGGGACGGGTCCGACCCTGACCATCACCCATCCGACCGCGGGCCTGGTGATCGAAGGTGATGACAACGTCGTGCTGCTGGAGGCCACCGCCAGTGATCCGAGCGGCGTCGACCGAGTCGAGTTCTCGGTCGATGGCGTCTGGCAGCAAGGCTTTGTGAGTCCGCCCTTCAGTTTCTTCTGGGAACGAGAGGTCGGACCGCACACCTTCGATGCGGTGGCGCGGGACGGTTGTGGCAACGAGTCTTCGGCGTCGGTGTCCTTCACGGTGTCGCCACCGTCGGACGATCCCGACGAACCCGATTTCTAGCCCGACCTTCTCTCTCGAGTATCCGCTCCGCTCGGGACCGCCGGTGGCGATGGCGGTCCCGGATTCCCTTTCGACTCCGCTGCATGGCATCGCTATAGTCGGTCGGTTCGAAGCGACGATGACCGATCACCGACCGGAAAGATCCCCATGCGACGACTGCTGCTGCTCGCCCTGCCGCTGACCCTCTCCCTCTCCCTGCTCGGCTGGACCCACAATCATCACGAGGGTCCGGCGATGGCCGAGGATGCTCCGCCGGTCGATGCCGAGAAGGCGAAAGACGACTGGCGGGTCGATGCGCCACCGGAGGGCTTCGGCGAGCTCGAGATGGTCGACCTCGATGTCGACGAGGGCACCTGGATGAGCCTCGATGTCTCTCCCGATGGGCGAGAGATCGTGTTCGATCTCCTCGGCGACCTCTACCTGCTGCCGATCTCCGGCGGCGAGGCGCGCAATCTGACCTCGGGCCTCGCCTGGGACATGCAGCCGCGCTTCAGCCCTGATGGCGAGACCATCGCCTTCACCAGCGATCGTGGCGGCGGCGACAACATCTGGCTCATCGATCGCGACGGCGAGAATGCCCGGGCGGTGACGGACGAGAGCTTCCGTCTGCTCAACAGCCCGGCCTGGACGCCGGATGGCGAGTTCCTGGTGGCCCGCAAGCACTTCACCTCGCGGCGCTCCCTGGGGGCGGGCGAGATGTGGCTCTACCACCGCAGCGGCGGCGATGGCCTACAGGTGGTGGAGAAGCCCAACGAGCAGAAGGACCTCGGCGAGCCGGCGCTGTCGCCCGACGGCCGCTATCTCTACTTCAGCCAGGACACCACCCCCGGCAGCCGCTTCGAGTACAGCAAGGATCCCAACACGCAGATCTACGAGATTCGGCGCCTCGACCGCCGCGATGGACGCATCGTCGACCTGGTCGGCGGCCCCGGAGGCGCGGTGCGGCCGACGCCTTCGCCGGACGGCGAGAGCCTCGCCTTCGTGCGCCGCGAGCGCACTCGCAGTGTGCTCTTCCTGAAGGACCTCGAATCCGGTGAGGAAACCCCCCTCTACCGCGATCTCGACCGCGACATGCAGGAGACCTGGGCGATTCACGGCGTCTACCCGACTTTCGCCTGGCTGCCCGACTCCTCGGCCTTGGTGGCGTGGGCCGGCGGCAAGATCCAGCGCATCGACGCGGTCACCGGCGAGGCGGTGGTGATTCCCTTCCGGGTGCGCGATCAGCGCGCCGTGGCGTCGGCTCTGCGGCTGCCGGTGGAGGTGCACCCGGAGGAGTTTCCGGTGCGCATGCTGCGCTGGGTGCGGGTCTCGCCGCAGGGTGATCGGGTGGTGTTCCAAGCCCTCGGTTACCTGTGGATTCGCGATCTCGAGAGCGGTGACGTTCGGCGCCTGACCCGCCAGCGGGACCACGGTGAGTTCTACCCGGCGTTCTCGCGCGATGGTCGGTCGATCGTCTACACCACCTGGCACGATGGTGACCTCGGCACGGTGCGAGTGGCACCGGCGAGCGGCGGTGAGGGTCGGGTGGTGAGCCAGGCGCCGGGACACTATGTCGAGCCCGAGTTCGCCCCCGACGGCATGAGCGTGGTCTACCGCAAGGTGAGCGGCGGCTGGTTGCGAACCCCGACCTGGTCGGCCGATCCGGGCGTTTACCACCAGCCCCTCGAGGGCGGCGGGAAACCGCGACTGGTCACCCGCGATGGCTTCGATCCGCACTTCGGAGGAACCTCCGATCGCGTCTTCGTGACCCGCTTCGGCGACGATCGGCGGCTGATCTCCCTCGAGCTCGATGGCGACGACGAGCGGGAGCACGTCCACAGCAAGGCGGCGACCGAGCTGCGAGTGTCGCCGGACGGTCGCTGGCTGGCCTTCCGGGAACGTTTCAAAGCCTTCGTGACGCCGCTGGTGGCGATCGGCAAGAGCGTCGAGATCAGTCCGAAGGGCACCAGCCTGCCGCTCGCCCAGGTGTCGCAGGCGGCCGGCGAGTACCTGCACTGGTCCGGTGACTCGCAGCGGCTCTACTGGGCCCTTGGAGCGACCCTCTCGACCCTCGAGGTCGAGCGCGCCTTCGCCGAGGATCGCGGCGACGAGCCGCTGCCGGTGTTGGAACGCGAGATCGGCTTCTCGGTGGCGAGCGACCGTCCCGAGGGGCGGCTGGCGCTGGTCGGCGGCCGGGTGATCACGATGCGCGGCGACGAGGTGCTGGAGGATGCGACGGTGCTGGTCGACGGCCATCGCATCGTCGCTGTCGGAGCTCGCGGTGAAGTCGACGTGCCGGCCGGCACCCACATCGTGGATGTCTCCGGCAAGACGGTGATCCCGGGCCTGGTGGACGTCCACTGGCACGGCGCCATGGGGCAGAACGGCATGTTGCCGCAGCAGAACTGGGGCCACTACGCCACCCTCGCCTACGGCGTCACCACGGTGCACGATCCGTCGAACGACACGGCGACGGTGTTTGCGGCGGCGGAGCTGGCGCGGGCGGGGCAGATCACGGCGCCGCGGATTTTCTCGACGGGCACCATCCTGTATGGCGCCAAGGGTGACTTCAAGGCCGAGGTCGACAGCCTGGAGGACGCGCGCTTTCACGTCTCGCGGCTGCAGAAGGTGGGGGCGATCAGCGTCAAGAGCTACAACCAGCCGCGCCGCGACCAGCGCCAGCAGGTGATGACCGCCGCCCGCGAGCTCGGCATGATGGTGGTGCCCGAGGGCGGCTCCCTGTTTCAGCACAACATGACCATGGTGGTCGACGGTCACACCGGCATCGAGCACTCGATTCCGGTCGCGGCGATCTACGAGGACGTGCGCCAGCTATGGGGTGCGACGGAGGTCTACTACACCCCGACCCTGGGGGTGGCCTATGGCGGCAACTGGGGCGAGCACTACTGGTACGCCAAGACCAAGGTATGGGAGGACGAACGCCTGCTCACCTTCGTGCCGCGGCGCCTGATCGATGCCCGGTCGCGTCGCCGCATGCTGGCGCCGGATGACGAGTGGGGGCACATCGACAATGCCCGCGTCGCCACCGAGCTCGCCCGCCGGGGGGTCGGCGTCACCATCGGTGCCCACGGGCAGCGCGAAGGGCTGGCCACCCATTGGGAGATGTGGATGCTCGAGCAGGGTGGCATGACGCCGCACGAGGCGCTGCGCGCCGGCACTCTGGTGGGCGCCCGTTACCTCGGCTTCGACGCCGACGTCGGCTCCATCGAGGTCGGCAAGCTGGCCGACCTGGTGGTGCTGTCGGGCAATCCCCTCGACGATCTACGGCAGACCACCTCCGTCGAGCATCTGGTGCTCAACGGCCGCCTCTACGACGGCCGGAGCCTCGACCAGGTGTATCCGGATCGCCTGCCGGTCGAGCCCTTCTACTGGCAGCGCGAGCCGGGTTTCTTCTCGCGGCGCTGAGGCCTGCTCCGGCGAGCTGAGGGCCGGGTCCGCCGCCGAAGCGGCGAACCCGGAGAGAGGAGGTCTGACGAGGGATGGGGTCCGGCCGAGCCCCGCGGGGCGAGAGTCGGCCGGTGTGCTGGGGAGCACCGGGGTGAGCCGGCCGTGCCGGGCCGGTTGGGCGGTCGAGGCGAATGACCCCGTCGCCGAGCCGTATCTTGGCGTCCGAATCTCGCGAAAGTGTCACGAAAATCTGGAGAAACCGGCCCGTTCCGAGGCACGGATCCTCACTGGAGCGAGGGTCTCGAGGAGTCGGAGGCCGTCGTATACTCCAACTTCAATTTCTTCGGAGATCCTCATGAAGCGCCTTCCCTTGCTGCTCTGCTTCGCTCTGCTGCTGGTGGCGGTCCGCACCGGTGATCTGTCGGCCTACGATCGCGTCACCGGCAAAACCTTCGCCAGCCGATCGGAAGTGATCGCGCGCCACGGCATGGCTGCCACCAGTCAGCCCCTCGCCACCCAGATCGCCCTCGACATCCTCAAGGCCGGCGGCAGTGCCGTCGACGCGGCGATCGCCGCCAACGCCGCCCTCGGTCTGATGGAGCCCACCGGCTGCGGCATCGGAGGAGACCTGTACGCCATCGTCTGGGATGCGGAAAAGGGCGAGCTGGCGGGGCTCAATGGCAGTGGCCGATCGCCCCGCTCCCTGTCCCTGGAGGAGTTCGAGAAGCGCGGCCTCGACAAGATTCCCAGCCATGGTCCCCTGCCGGTCACCGTGCCGGGGGCCGTCGATGGCTGGTTCAGCCTGCATGAGCGCTACGGCAAACTGCCGATGGCGGAGGTCCTGGCGCCGGCCATTCGCTATGCCCGCGAAGGCTTCCCGGTCAGCGAGCTGATCGCTTACTACTGGGGGCGTAGCGCCACCTTCCTGTCGCGCTATCCGGGGTTCGCGGACACCTTCGCACCCGATGGCCGCGGGCCCCGCAAGGGCGAAATCTTCCGCAACCCCAACCTGGCGAACACCTACGAGACCCTGGCGCGGGAAGGGCGCGACGCCTTCTACCGCGGCTCCATCGCGCGCACCATCGACGCCTACATGAAGGAGCACGGCGGCTTCCTCTCCTACGAGGATCTGGCGGCCCACCGCTCCGAGTGGGTCGATCCGGTCTCGACCTCTTACCGCGGCTACGACGTCTGGCAGCTACCGCCCAACGGGCAGGGGATCGCGGTACTGCAGATCCTCAATCTGCTGGAGGACTATGACCTCGCCGCCATGGGATTCGGCAGCAGCGAGTATGTCCATCACTTCCTCGAAGCCAAGAAGCTGGTCTTCGAAGACCGCGCCAAGTGGTATGCGGACACGGCCTTCAACGAGATCCCGGTGGCGGCTCTGATCTCCAAGGAGTACGCTGCCGAGCGCCGAGCTCTGATCGATCCGAAGCGCGCCGCGCGCCGCCTCGAAGCCGGCAATCCCGCCCTCGAGCACGGCGACACCATCTACCTGACGGTGGCGGACAAGGACCGCAACATGGTGTCCCTGATCCAGAGCAATTACCGCGGCATGGGGTCCGGGATGACTCCCGGTGATCTCGGCTTCGTCCTGCAGGACCGCGGCGAGCTGTTCACCTTCGAGGCCGGCCACTTCAACGTCTACGAGCCCGGCAAGCGGCCGTTCCACACCATCATTCCGGGCTTCGTCACCAAGGACGGCAAGCCCTGGATGTCCTTCGGGGTGATGGGCGGCGCAACCCAGCCGCAGGCCCAGGCCCAGGTGTTGATCAACATGATCGACTTCGGCATGAACCTGCAGGAAGCCGGCGATGCCCCGCGCATTCTGCACTCCGGTTCGTCCCAACCCACCGGTGAGGTGATGGACGATGGCGGTCAGGTGTCTCTCGAGACCGGCTTCGATTATCAGGTGGTGCGAGACCTGATGAGCCGGGGCCACCGAATCGGCTCCCGGGTCGGTCCCTTCGGCGGCTACCAGGCGATCCTCTACGACGCCGGGCAGGACGTCTTCTACGGCGCTTCCGAGAGCCGCAAAGACGGGCAGGCGGCGGGGTACTGATTCGCGAGGGGGGCTTTTCATGGAGTTGCCCCGATTTTGTGGACAGAAACCGTGCCTATGAGAATAGGCCTGGAGGAGTTCACAAAATGGTTGAGAAGCGTCGTCGTTTCAGTGAGGAGTTCAAGCGCGAGGCGGTTCGTCTGGCGTACGAGAGCGGTCGT
>JBCCHV010000088.1 GCA_039028635.1 Acidobacteriota bacterium | reverse complement strand
GGTCGCGTCACCGCCCGCGGGGGGTTCACCGTGTTGCCCCCCGTGTCGCGCCGCCACCGCCTGTCGGCGGGTGGCGGCTCTTCTCTTTACCTCCGACTCGGCCACCGCCGATCGTCCACTCCCCCTCCCTCTACCGGGGAATCAGTCCGCCGCTCCCCTCCCTGACCTTCGACAGGTCTCCCCCCTCCCCAAGGCCGGGTGTTCAGGTCCCACCATCTGCCCTCCGAAGTTCGGAAGTTCGGGGGCAGCCGCGATGCCACCGTCGCAGCCAAGATGAGCCCGTTGGAACACAACACGAATCTTTCAAGGGAGCTCGTCATGACCCAAGCCATCGCAAACCCGTCTCGCTTCGCCCTCACCGGGCTGACGCTGATTGCTCTTCTGCTCATCCCCGCCATCGCCCAGGCCGGCGCCACCAAGGACTTCACCCGCGCCGGCGTCCTGGTGGGGGCCGACGACGACAACCAGGACAACCCGCTGGTGCAGCCCGCCGACTCGGCGATCAACCAGTCCCTCGACAACGCCGACATCCTCGAAGGCCAGGACGGCCCCGACGTGCTGATCGGTCTCAACGGCGCCGACGTGCTCAACGGTGGCAGCGATGCGGACATCCTGATCGGCGGACCCGAGGCCTTCGTCGCCCCTAACAAGGACATCATCCTTGGCGGCTCCGGCAACGACGTCAACATCTGGGCACCGGGTGACGGCAGCGACGCCTTCCTCGGCGGCGAAGGCGACTTCGACGCCATGGTCTTCGGCGTTCTCGACCGCGACGCCGGCGGTGTGCCCCTGCTCAGCGACTCGCCCTTCCGCCGCCGCACCGGTATCCCCACCGCCGAGGTCACCAACCAGCCCGGCTTCTGCGTCCTCGAGCGGGTCGATCGCAACCTCACCGGCTTCGACTGGTTCGTGCGCTTCTTCACCTTCTCCGACGGCCTGCTCAAGGTGACCGTCCGCCTGCGCGATGTCGAGCAGCTCTTCTGCACCAGCCCCAACGGCGGCGCCATCACCTACGCCAACTTGACCGTCGCCAACCCGGAGCTCGAGGAAGTCACCCTGGAAGAGGTCTCCGCCGCCAACCCGCTGGTCGGCGCCATCATCAGGTAGCAGGCTACTGAAAAAGTCGCGTGGCGACTTATTCAGCGCCTGCCGTCTGTTTCAGGGGGGCTAGAGGCGCCCCCCTCGGCCGCACGCACATGTCGTGCGGCCTCTCCCCCGACCTCGGCACCTAGCGGCGCCGCCTCGCCCGTTGGGCTCGGGATCTCTACAGGAGCGAAGATTCTTCAAGGATCTGCTAGCAGACTGCTGAAAGAGCCGAGAGTCCTCAATCGCACAATCTCCCTGCCTTCTCGACGCAACCCCCGAGAAGGTTCCCCTCGGACCATGACCTCACGGCGGTCGGTCCGAGGGGACTTTTTGTTTCTACCGAAAGTCGCCGCGCGACCTTTTCAGCGGGCCTCTAACGCAAATCCACCAAGAGCTCGTCGGGGCCCTGGCTGATCCAGGCACGCCCGGCCTCGAAGGCCTCGAGGCGCTCACCCGACGACGACAAACCGCGCTCTAGCTCGACGGCACGCGGAAAGAGGCCGGCCTCGGCGTGGGCCAGGGCGAGGACCGAGCGGACCTGCCGGGAATCGTCCTCCTCGGCGAGGCGGCGAGCAATCTCCAGGGCCAGAGCGCCGTCGCGCACCCGAACATCGGGCGCCGAGGCCAACAAGCGCACCTGGGTGAGGGCGAAGGCGCGATCCCGTGGAAAGCTGCGCAGGGCGTCCTGCAGCGCGACTCGACACTCGCCGTAGCGCTCGCCGAGCAGCAACGACACCACCCGGCCACGATGGGCCGCCGCCGACCGCGGCGCCGCCGCCAGCAGGCGAGCGAACTCCTCCGCCGCCTCGTCATAGCGGCCGAGATGGCCGAGCACCGAAGCCAGGCCGAGGCGTGCCGGCAAGGCCGAGCCATCCTGCTCGAGGACCTCCCGATAGGCGACGATGGCTCCGGCGTGATCACCGGCGCGTACCCGCGCCTCGGCGGCGGCGAGCAGGGTTGGTGAATCGCTCTCCCCGGCGAGTCGCTGGAGGGCGGCGCGCTCGCGGCTCGCCGCCCGGCTCTCGCCGAGGGCCTCGAAGGCCCGCATCAAGCGCTGCCGGAGGGCCGGGTCGCGGGGATCGGCGGCGGCGGCCTGGCGAAAATCCTCGAGCGCCTCGGCCCGCTCGCCGAGCTGCAGCAGGACGGTACCGCGCTTCTCGAGCAGGACCGGAGAGGCTTGCGGCATGGCTGCGATCAGAGCGTCGAACTCCTGGCGGGCCTCTTGCCAGCGCTGCTGCCGAGCCAACGAGTTGGCGAGGGCCAGGCGCACCGCCGGTTGATCCGGAGCCGCGCCGAGGGAGCGGCGGAAGAGATCGATGGCCTCGCCCTCGCGGTCGAGACGCACCAGCAAACTGCCGAGGAAACGCGTCGCTTCGCCGACTTCGGCCGCCGGCGTCGCCGAGTCGGCCCGGTCCAAGCCTTCGGCCAAGGCCTGTGCCGCACCCACCGTGTCCCCCAGTCCGTCGAGGGCGACGGCCACACCGCGATGCGCCTGGAGCTGGCCGCCATCGCGCGCAATCGCCTCACGGTAGGCCCCGACGGCGTCTTCGAAGCGCTGATCGTCGAGCGCCTCGGCGCCCTGCATGAGGTAGAACTGCGAGCTCTCCGCCACCGAGGCCAGGGAGTTGATCAGCGGATCGGGAATGCGCGTCGCCACATCGCCCCGGCGCGCCAGAGCAGTGTCGGCGGCCTCGCTCCGGCCGAGCTCGCGCAGCGCCTGGGACAGCGCGTAGTAGACGCCGGAAGCCCGCGGCTCGAGCTCGAGGGCGCGCTCGAAGGCCGCCACCGCCGCCGCCGCATCGCCCTCCATCGCCGCCACCCGACCGAGCCCTTCGTGGCCGGCGGCCGCCTGCGGGTCGAGCTCGAGGGCGCGCTCGAAGGCGCGACGCGCCTCCGCCCCGTCCCCGAGATCGAGATGGGCCCGTCCGAGGCGCAGGGGCAAGGGCAGAAAGTCCGGTGCTCGGGACTGGGCTCGGCGATAGCGCTCGACCGCCTCCGGTAGGCGGCCCTGGACCCCCAGCAGGTACCCCTGGAGATAGGTCCAGCGGTAGTCGTCCGGCTGCAGCCGCGCAGCGTTCTCGAGGCACACCTCGGCAGCGGCCAGGAACTCATAGGCGACATAGAGCAGCCCGAGCTCGCCGAAAGTCTCCGCCGCCGCCTCGCGCCCCACCGGCGTCGCCTCCGCCGCCAGCAGATCGTCGAGGGACCGGCGTTTGCCCTCGAGCTGCTCGCGAGCCCCCTCCTCGGCGCTCGCCAGATCGAGAGCCGGCAGCGGCGCGAGGTCCGGCCAGGACGAACCGCCGCAGGATGGGAGCGCGACGAGGACGAGGCCAGCGAGGAGCCGACGGCACCACCGGCGGTTCATCGCTCCACCCCCAGGCTGTCTCCGGCTCCCTGCCGCAGGGTGCTGTAGCGACCGCGGGGAAGGTCGCGCCAAGCCTCGACGGTGCCGTCCGGCCATCGCACCTCGAGGGTGGCGGCCGTCGCCGCCGCGCCGGTGAGTTGCCAGCGCCAGTCGCTGACGCTGGCATAGCTGCCGCCAGCGAGCTGCCAGCGGTGGCGCCCCGCGCCGTCGACAGCGACGGCCCCGGTCGCCGGACCGCCGGCAGCGGTCTCGAGGACCACGCCGCTCCAGGAGCCGACGGGCACTCCGGCGCGCAGGTAGAGGCGGACCGGACCATGATTGTTGGTCACCAACACATCGAGATCTCCATCGTTGTCGACATCGCCGGTGAGCAGTCCGCGGCTGACCTCGGACCGACCTCCACCGGGAGGGGAATCGGCCGTGAAGCGCCCGTCGCGGGCCCGGAATAGCTGATTCTCCTCGTGCAGAGGATACGCCTCTCCCGCCTGCACCAGCTCTTCGCGGGTTTGCACGGCGCCGTTGACCACCAGCAGATCGAGGGCGCCGTCGCGGTCGTCGTCGAGCCAGACGGCGCCGAAACCGGTGTTCACGACGCTCGGTCCGCCGAGGCCGACGACCGCCGTGTCGTCGCGGAAGCGACCGCCGCCGAGATTGCGGTAGAGGGTGTTGGTCTCGACCACCAGATGGGTGAGCAGGAGATCGAGGTCGCCATCGGCGTCGAAGTCGTCGGCCGCGATCCCCATGCTGGCCTCGGCTTTGCCGGAACCGTTGACGGCGAGGCCGGCGGTCAGGGCCGACTCTTCGAAGCGGCCGTCACCGCGGTTGAGCCACAGGTGGTTGGAGGTGGCGTCGTTGGCGACATAGAGATCGAGGCGGCCATCGCCGTCGAAGTCCGCCGCCAGCGCCCCGAGGGCGGCGCCGGGGGCCGTGGTGCCCCGAGCCAGACCGACCTCGGCGGTGACGTCCTCGAAGGTACCGTCACCGCGGTTGCGCCACAGGCGGTCCTCGACGGGCGGGAAATTGAGCGCACCGCAATAGTCCCGGCGACCGGCCGTGGTGGTGCAGCGAGGGGCGGTGGCGGGATCGTGCTCGAGGTAGTTGCCGACATAGAGGTCGCTCCAGCCGTCGCCGTCATAGTCGAAGAACAAGGTCGGCACGCTCCAGCGCTCCTCCTCCACGCCGGCGCGGGCGGTGACGTCTTCGAAGGTGCCGTCGCCGCGGTTGCGCCACAGGCGGTTGGGCCCGTCGTTGGTGACGTAGAGGTCCAGCCAGCCATCGTTGTCGTAGTCGGCGACCGCCACCGCCATGCCGTAGTCCTGCTCCACCAGGGCGCTGGCGGCGGTGACATCGCGAAACTGCGGCACGCCATCGACCGTGCCTTCATTGCGATAGAGCCGGTCGCCGGGCCGCTCGGCCGGCTGCTTCAGCGATCCGCCCTGCACCAGGAAAAGGTCGAGATCGCCGTCGCGGTCGAAGTCGAAGAGCGCTCCCCCGCTCCCCATCACCTCACCGATGGTGAAGCTGCCATCCATCCCGTTGTCGTGGACGAAGTCGAGGCCCGAGGCGACGGTGGCGTCGATCCAGCGCGGCTCCGGAACACCGCCGCAGGACCAACAGCTGACCGCCGCGACCAGGGCGAGGAGCCCTTTCGGGGTGGCTCGCAGATGCTGGGTCATGGCTCGGCCGCCGAGGGCGAGCTGGCCCCCGACGGTGAGATCTCCTCGCCCTGACCCTGGACCAGGGTCGTGTAGACCCCCGTCGGCGGCGCCGCGAAGCGCTCGACGCGACCGTCGGGCCAGCGTACCTCGACGGCGTCGACTTCCCGCTCGCCGCCGAGGCCAAAGAGAACGCGCGGATCGTGGGCGGCGTTGTAGCTGCCTTCGCTGCGCACCCGGCGGAGCCGCCGCTCCCCGCTGGCGGTGCGCAAGGTCACCCGGGCGCCGAGCGCATCGCCGCCGCTGGGCCCGACCAGTCGCAGCCCGAGCCAGCCGGCATCCTGCCCCAGGCGATTTTCGAGCAGGCGCACCTCACCACTGTTGTTGACCACCAGGACATCGACGTCGCCATCGTTGTCGATGTCGCCGAAGGCGGCCCCACGGCTGACCTCGGAAAGCTCGAAGACCTCGCCGGCACTGGCGGTGGTCTCGACGAAGCGGCCGTCGCCGAGATTGCGGAAGAGCTGGTTGCGCTGATGTAGCGGAAAGGGGTCGCCGGAGGCCACCAGGGCCGGGATCATGGTGACGGCGCCATTGACCACCAGGAGATCGAGGTGGCCGTCGTTGTCGTAGTCCAGCCAACCAGAGCCGAAGGCGGTGAACGGCAGGCTCGGCGAAGCCAGACCGGCGCTGCTGGTGCGGTCGTCGAAGCGGCCCCGGCCATCGTTTCGGTAAAGGGTGTTGCTCTCCTTGATCAGATGGGCCAAGAAGAGGTCTTCATCGCCATCGTTGTCGAAGTCGCCGGCATCGACTCCCATGCTGGCCTCGGCCGCACCGCTGCCATTGACCGCGCTGCCCGCCGCCAGGGCCGCGTCCCGGAAGCCCCCCTCGCGGTCGTTGACCCACTGGCCATTGGGCTTGCCGTCGTTGGCGACATAGAGGTCGAGCCAGTCGTCGCCATCGAGATCGGCGACGGTCACGCCGAGGGTGGGCAGGCGCTGCCGGCCGAGGCCGGCGGCGGCCGTCACGTCCTCGAAGGTGCCGTCCCCGCGGTTGCGCAGCAGACGATCCGCCTGCGAGGGATAGGCCCCCGGACCACAGTAGTCGGGCGCCCCGGTGAGACTGCGACAAACCGTTTCGCCGGAGTGATCGAACTCGACGTTGTTGCCGATGAAGAGGTCGAGCCAGCCATCGCGGTCATAGTCGACGAAGGCCGCCGTCACGCTCGACCGCCGATCGTCGGCGCCGGCCGCCTCGGTGACGTCTTCGAAGGCACCGCCACCGAGATTCCGCAACAGTTGATTCGAGCCCAGGTTGGCGAGATACAGGTCGAGGCGACCGTCGCCATCGAAGTCGCCGGTGGCGACTCCGCAGCCATATCCGGTGGCCGCCACCCCCAGGCCAGCGCTGCCATCGACAAAGGCCACCTCACCGCTCTCGGCCAGGCGGTTGAGGAAGAGGCGGTCCCGCGGCGGCCGCTCGGACGGTGCCTCGGTGGCGTCGTCGAACTCTTTGCCGGGTCCCAGCATGGCGCCCTGCAAAAGGTAGACATCGAGGTCACCATCGCCGTCGAAATCGCCGAAGGCGCCGCCGGCGCAAGTGATCTCCGAGAGATAGAGCTCGCCGGACATTCCGTTGAAGTGGCGGAACTCGAGACCCGAGGCGGCGGCGATGTCGCGAAAGACCTCGCCGTCGGAACCCGCCCGCGAGGGTACCGACGACGGCCCGTCGTCCCGAGACGAAGGGGTTCCGCAGCCCATGACGGCGGCCGCCAACGCCAGCGCAACGGCGATCTCGCGGCCCTTCGGGGCCTTACCAAGACGACGGTGGCCCGGGGCTGGCTGCGGCGAGGTTGGCGGCAAGGCGTCCATGGTCGAGAGGGGGGATCGTAACAGGCTCTCGGCGGCGCAGAAGGCAACTGCATTTCAAGCCATGCCCAAGGGGCGATGGCACAGTTCCTGTGACGATGCCGATACATTCAAATTTCCGTACGCCGGATTCAAGGAGCAAGACGGGAGGACCTTCGAATGACCATCGACAAACCTCACAAGCCATTTAAATTCAGACACTTGAACAGAAAGTTCACAATGGCTTAAGGCTTGCAAAATAAGACTGGCGATGGACAGCGACCGATGAAGCCCGTGAGGGCGGCGGCTCGCTTTCGCTTCCGCGTCGGGGCGGTTCCCCGACCAACCGCTAGGCGCATCGAGTGGCGCCGACAACTTCTCATAGGAGTCCATCGCATGAAGACCACTGGCCATTGGAGTCGGGCCGTTCTCGTGGCAATCACCCTCGGCCTGCTACTGGCGCCGACGGTGTTCGCTCAGAACCCGACAGGCACTCTCAACGGACGCATCACCGACCAGGATGGAGCCGGTCTCCCCGGCGTCACCATCACGGCAGCGTCGCCGAGCCTGCAGGGCTCACGGGTCACCACCACCGGCGTCAACGGCGACTACAAGGTCGCCTTCCTGCCGCCCGGGGACTACCAGGTCACCTACGAGCTCGCGGGCTTCAAGACCTCGACCCAGCAGGTCAAGATCTCGGCCGCCAACGCCACTCTGTCGAACATCACTATGGAGCTCGGTGAGGTCAGCGAAGAGATCGTGGTGACCGCCGCCCAGGCGGCCATCTCGGAGACCGTCACCGGCGCCTCCAACATCACCCTCGATGAGCTCGAGAATCTGCCGGTGCAGCGCAGCATGGCTTCGGCGATCAATCTCGCACCGGGGGTCGCCAACACCGGCCCGAGCTCGGCGCCATCGATCTCCGGCGCCATGTCCTTCGAGAACCTCTGGCTGATCAACGGCGTGGTGATCAACGAGAACGTGCGCGGCTCGATCCTGCCGCTGTTCATCGAAGACGCCATTCAAGAGACCACCGTCGCCGTGTCCGGCATCTCCGCCGAGTACGGCCGCTTCACCGGCGGCGTCGTCAACTCGATCACCAAGTCCGGTGGTAACGAGTTCGAAGGCTCCTTCCGGGCCAACCTGACCAATGACGACTGGATCTCCGAGACGGAGCTCTCCGGCGAGCGCGTCGACGACATCAGCGAGACCTTCGAGGCCACCCTCGGCGGCTTCCTGTGGAAGGACCACCTGTGGTTCTTCGCCGCCGGCCGCGACCGCGAAACCAGCAACACCAACTCGACCGACCTGACCAACATCACCTATCCGACGAGCAACTCCGAGGAGCGCACCGAAGGCAAGCTGACGATCACGCCACACCCGAGCCACAGCGTCATCGGCTCGTACCTCGAGATCGAGCAAGTCCAGACCAACACCGATTTCGGAACCGTCCTCGATCTGCGCAGCCTGAACGCTCAGCGCGAGGACCCGCAGGAAATCCAGTCGGTGAACTACACCGGCATCCTGACCTCGAACCTGTTCCTCGAGGCCCAACTGTCGGAGCGTGAGTTCATCATCGCGCGCGGCGCCGGCGGTGTGCCGGACCTCATCGAGGGCACCCTCATCCGCACCCGCGGCGAGGGCTTCCGCTACTGGTCGCCGACCTTTTGCGGCTCCTGTGAAGATCAGTCCCGGGACAACGAGAACCAGCTCGTCAACCTGAGCTACTTCTTGACCACCGAGGGCGGCGGTACGCACGATCTCAAGGTCGGCTACGACACCTTCGAGGACAGCATCTTCTCGATCAACCACCAGACCGGTAGCGACTTCACGGTCTACGGCTCGGACGTCGTGCGCGACGCCGCTGGCAACATCGTTCTCGACAGCGCCAACGGCAGCCCGTTCCCGATCTTCGATCCCAACGCCTCGTCGACGCCCTGGATCCGCTGGTTCGCCATCTTCAACGAGGACCTCGCCCAGCCGACGTCCTTCCAGACCAACAGCTTCTATGTCAACGACTCTTGGCAGCTCAACGACAAGTGGAGCTTCAACGTCGGCGTGCGCTACGACGAGAACGACGGCACCAACAGTGCCGGCGCCACCGTCGCCAACGACGACAAGATCAGCCCCCGCCTCGGCGCCAGCTACGACATGCGCGGTGACGGCGAGTGGGTCTTCAACGCCAGCTACGGCTCCTATGTCGCGGCTCTGGTGGGCACCGGCAGCATCGGTGACGGTTCCTCCAACGGTGGTGCCGTCGGCGATTACCGGTTCGACTACGCCGGCCCGGCGATCAATACCAACTGCACTCCGAATGTCGATTGCCTGACCTCACCGGAGGTACTGCGCGAGGTCTTCGACTGGTACCAGTCGCAGGGCGGCGTGTTCGATCTCAGCCAGATCGACGAGAACGCTCCGATCTTCGACTTCCTGAACCGGATCAACATTCCGGGTGCCACCACCCAGGTGCGCGGCACCCTCGAGTCGCCGGGCGCCGAGGAGCTGACCTTCGGTGTCACCAAGCGTCTCGGCAGCAAGGGCCTCCTGCGTGCCGACGTCGTGCTGCGCGAATGGGAGGACTTCTACGGCAACAACACCACTCTCGCCAATGGCACGGTGCCGACTTCGTCGGGCCCGGCGGACCTGACCCTGATCGGCAACTTCGGTTCCGACCAGCTCAGCCGCGACTACACCGGCCTCCACACGCAGTTCCGCTACCGTTTCACCGATCGCTTCACCTTCGCGGGCAACTACAGCCTGTCCAATACCGAGGGCAACGTCAACGGCGAAACCACCCGCAGCGGCCCGATCCCGGCCACCATCCAGAGCTACCCTGAGTACATCCAGGCGAGCTGGAACTTTCCGGACGGTGACCTGCGCACGGATCAGCGCCACAAGCTGCGTGTCTGGGGCTCCTACGACCTGATCAACACCGGCTTCCACAACCTCAACGGCACCGTGCTGTTGAACTACTTCTCGGGCCAGCCTTACGGCGCCAATGCCAACATCGACCCGCGACCGTTCGTCGACAATCCGGGCTACCAGACGCCGCCAACCGCCGTGACCTACTTCTTCACGGACCGCGACGCCTTCCGCACGGACGACATCACGCGGGTCGACCTGGCCCTCAACTATGCCTTCACCTTCAACGCCTTCGGTCGCGGCGTCGAGCTGTTCCTGCAGCCGGAGGTGATCAACGTTCTCGATGCCGATGGCGTCATCGACCCCAACGGTCTCGACGCCAACGAAGGGATTACCTTGCTGGCTCCCTTCGATCCCTTCACCGAAACGCCGGTCGAGGGAGTGAACTACCGTCGCAATAGCAACTTCGGTCAACCGCTGAACGAGAACGACTTCCAGACGCCGCGGACCTTCCGGTTCTCGGTCGGATTCCGCTTCTAGGAGCGGCGATCAACCCTGCAGTACCAAGCCCCGGCCGACAGGCCGGGGCTTTTTCTTCCCGGAGGGCGAGCCTTTTCGGCTGGCGCTCCTCCCACCTCCGTAGTAGGATGGTGGGTGAATTCCGGCGTATGATTCAGCGTTTCCGCCAGCAGTGGAAGCGCCCTTCAACATCCAATCCGCTGGATTCAATGATTTGGAGTTCTGTCTTGAAACAGCACCGGTTGTGGGCAGCTAAAGCTCTCATCAGTCAGCACTTGCGGAGGAAACTCCCAGCCCGCCGGTCCAGTTTGCACGTTTTTTGTCCAAACCCCTCTGGGTAAAGGACTTGTAAAATTCCGTCTCGTCCCTGTAACGGTGGCCTACCGCTTGCAGCGCGAAGATGGAATGAATGGCTGAGGAACGTCACCTTTCTGTCGCATCGGCGACCTGATAGGGGATCTTCCGGAGATGGGACGCCTCGGACTTTGACTCCGGGGCCGAGTTTCAACCGCAGCTTCCGGCGTGAGGAAGCGTATGAAAGGAGTTAACCGAATGAGGACGACTGGCCACATGAGCCGGATCATCTTCTTGGGTATCGCCATCGGCCTACTGCTGGCGCCGACGGTGTTTGCCCAGAACCCCACCGGAACCCTCAACGGCCGCATCACCGATCAGGACGGTGCGGGCCTCCCGGGGGTCACCATCACGGCGACGTCGCCGAGCCTGCAGGGCTCTCGCGTCACCACGACTGGGGTCAACGGTGACTACAAGGTCGCCTTCCTCCCGCCTGGGGACTACCAGGTCACTTACGAGCTCGAGGGCTTCAAGACCTCGACTCAGCAGGTCAAGATCTCGGCCGCCAACGCCACTCTGTCGAACATCACGATGGAGCTCGGCGCGGTCAGCGAGGAGATCGTGGTCACCGCCGCCCAGGCAGCGATCTCGGAGAACATCACGGGTGCTTCGAACATCACCCTCGATGAGCTCGAGAACCTGCCGGTGCAGCGCAACATGGCCTCCGCCGTCAACCTGGCTCCGGGCGTCGCCAACACCGGCCCGAGCTCGGCACCGTCGATCTCCGGCGCCATGTCCTTCGAGAACCTCTGGCTGATCAACGGTGTGGTGATCAACGAGAACGTGCGCGGCTCCATCCTGCCGCTGTTCATCGAGGACGCCATCCAGGAGACCACCGTCGCCGTGTCCGGCATCTCCGCCGAGTACGGCCGTTTCACCGGTGGTGTCGTCAACTCGATCACCAAGTCCGGTGGTAACGAGTTCGAGGGCTCCCTGCGGGTCAACCTGACCAACGACGACTGGATCTCCGAGACCGAGCTCTCCGGCGAACGCGTCGACGACATCAGCGAGACCTTCGAGGCCACCCTCGGCGGTTTCCTGTGGAAGGACCACCTGTGGTTCTTCGCCGCCGGCCGCGACCTCGAGACCACCGGCTCGAACTCGACCGACATCACCAACATCACCTACGGCACCAGCGACTCCGAGGAGCGCACCGAGGGCAAGTTGACCGTCACGCCGCATCCGAGCCACAGCCTGATCGGCTCCTACCTCGAGATCGAGCGCGTGCGGACCAACACCGACTTCGGTACCGTCCTCGACCTGCGCAGCATCAACGCCATGCGCGAGGATCCGCAGGAGATTCAGTCGATCAACTACACCGGCATCCTGACCTCGAATCTGTTCGTCGAGGCCCAGCTGTCGGAGCGTGAGTTCATCATCGCGCGCGGCGCCGGCGGTGTGCCGGATCTCATCGAGGGTACCCTCATCCGGACCCGCGGCGAGGGCTTCCGCTACTGGTCGCCGACCTTCTGCGGCTCCTGCGAAGACCAGTCCCGCGACAACGAGAACCAGCTCGCCAACCTGAGCTACTTCCTGACCACCGAAGGTGCCGGTACGCACGACCTCAAGTTCGGCTACGACTCCTTCGAGGACAGCATCTTCTCGATCAACCACCAGACCGGTAGCGACTTCACGGTCTACGGCTCGGACGTCGTGCGCGACGCCGCCGGCAACATTGTCCTCGACAGTGTCAACGGCAGCCCGTTCCCGATCTTCGATCCCAACGCCTCGTCGCAGCCCTGGATTCGTTGGTTCGCGGTCTTCAACACCGACCTCGCCCAGCCGACGTCCTTCAAGACCAACAGCTTCTACGTCAACGACTCCTGGCAGCTCAATGACAAGTGGAGCTTCAACGTCGGCGTGCGCTACGACGAGAACGACGGCACCAACAGTGCCGGCGCCACCGTCGCCAACGACGACAAGATCAGCCCCCGTCTCGGCGCCAGCTATGACCTGCGCGGCGACGGCGAGTGGGTCTTCAACGCCAGCTACGGCTCCTACGTCGCGGCCCTCATCGGTACCGGCAACATCGCCGACGGCTCCTCCAACGGTGGCGCCATCGGTAACTACCGGTTCGACTACGAAGGTCCGGCCCTCAACACCAACTGCACCCCGAACGTCAACTGCCTGACCTCCCCCGAGGTCCTGCGCGAGGTGTTCGACTGGTACCAGTCCCTCGGCGGCGTGTTCGATCTCAACCAGATCGACGAGAACGCCCCGATCTTCAACTTCCTGACCCAGCTCAACGTTCCGGGTGCGACCACCCAGGTGCGCGGCACGTTCTCGTCGCCGGGCGCCGAGGAGCTCACCTTCGGCGTCACCAAGCGCCTGGGGAGCAAGGGTCTCTTCCGCGCTGACCTGGTCTACCGCGAGTGGGAAGACTTCTACGGCGACCGGACCACCGTCGACAACGGCACCGTCCAGACGTCGTCCGGTCCTGCGGACCTGACCCTGATCGGCAACTTCGGTTCCGACCAGCTCAGCCGCGAGTACACCGGTCTCCTCACCCAGTTCCGCTATCGCTTCACCGATCGCTTCACCCTGGCGGGCAACTACACGCTGTCCAACACGGAAGGCAACATCAACGGTGAGACGACCCGTAGCGGCCCGGTCTCCGGTGGCGTTCTCGACTATCCCGAGTACCGGGAGCGTCGTTGGAACTTCCCGGATGGTGACCTGCGCACCGACCAGCGCCACAAGCTGCGTGTCTGGGGTTCCTACGACCTCGTCAACACCGGCTTCCACAACCTGAACGGCACCGTGCTGCTCAACTACTTCTCGGGTCAGCCGTACGCGGCGAACGCCAACATCAACCCGAGTCCCTTCGTCAACAACCCGGGCTACCAGACGCCGCCGACCTCGATCAGCTACTTCTTCACTGATCGCGATGCCTTCCGCACGGACGACATCACGCGCGTCGACCTGTCCCTCAACTACTCCTTCACCTTCAACGTTTTCGGCCGCGGCATCGAGCTGTTCCTGCAGCCGGAGGTGATCAACGTTCTCGACGCCGACGGCGTCATCGACCCCAACGGTCTCGATGACAACGAGGGCGTCACCGTTCTGGCTCCGTTCAACCCCTTCACCGAGACTCCGGTCGAGGGCGTGAACTTCCGCCGCAACGACAACTTCGGCCAGCCGCTGAACGAGAACGACTTCCAGACGCCGCGGACCTTCCGGTTCTCGGTCGGCTTCCGCTTCTAGGTCTCACCAGACCCCGCGGAACGAAAGCCCCGGCCGTCAGGCCGGGGCTTTTTTCTTTAGGCTCGAGACGGTCTTTCTTCGCCAGCCTTGGAGTCCGCCCAACCTTTGTGCATACTGGAGGCACATAGATTCACCATGCCGGGAGACTCTTCTCCGGAGGAAGGACTCACCATGCAACTTCGTCTCAGGCATTCTCGAGCTCTCCGTGCCCTCGCCACGGCGGCGGCCCTCGCCCTGGCCTGCCCGCTGGCCGCTGCCGCCCAGGACCTGTTCCTCGACACCGTCGACGTACGGGTGATCAACGTCGAGGTGATGGTCACGGACAAGGACGGCGCCCCCGTCACCGGCCTCACCCGCGACGACTTCGAAGTCCTCGAAGACGGCGAGCCGGTCGAGCTCACCAACTTCCTCGCCATCGAGCAGAGGCAGGCCCGCGACCGCGAGGAGGCGGAGCTCCTCGGCGGCCCCACGGAGCCGGCCACCCGCAACCTCCAGCTCGTCGTCTTCGTCGACGAGAACAATCTCGACCCGCGCAATCGCAATCTGCTGTTCGACAAGCTCAAGGAGCTGCTCGACGGCAGCTGGGGGGCCGAGGATCAGGCCATGCTGGTCGCCCTCGGCGATACCCTGCGGGTCTCCGAGCCCTTCACCGGCGATGCCGAGCGCCTGCGCCAGGCGATCACCGAGCTCGAGCAGCGGGTGGGCGGCTTCTCGCGCACCATCGCCGACTACCGCGGCCTGCAGCGCGAGATCCAGCGCGCCGCCCTCGAGCCGCCCAACTCCGGCGGCTTCAGCAACCCACTTTTCGAGACCGCCGTTCTCGACGCCGAGCGCCTCGCCCGCCGGATCCGCACCGTCGCCGAGCAGCGCCGCGGCCAGACCCAGCACACGGTCGAGCACCTCGGACGCTTCGTGCGCACTCTGGCCAGCCTGCCGGGGCGCAAGGCGCTGCTCTTTCTGAGCGACGGCCTACCCACCCAGCCGGCCGATGCCCTGGTCGAGGCCTGGCGCGGCAAGTTCGAAGACTGGCTGATTCAGAACGGCCAGAACGGCGCCCTCGGCGAGCTCACCTGCCTGGGCTCCGGCGAGTTCGACACCACCCGCCTGATCGACGATCTGGTGGAAGAGGCGGCCGCCCAGCGCGTCGCCTTCTACCCCATCACGCCCGGCTCCCGCCTCGCCGGCAACGGCGTGTCGGCGGAGTTCGCCGGCAGCGGCACGACCGATGGCCGCGGCGCCTTCTCGCGCACCGCCCGCACCCTCGAGCAAATGAGTCTCGAGTCGAGCCTGCTGCGCCTCGCCGAGGAGACCGGCGGCGTCGCCTTCACCCGCACCAGCAACCTCGCCGGCCTGATGGCGCGGATCGAGAACGACGTCACCACCTTCTACTCGCTGGGCTACTCGCCGAGCCAACAGGCCGACGAGGAGTACCACGAGATCGAGATCCGCCTGCGCTCGCCGGAGGCCAAGGGCCTGGTGGTGAGGCACCTGCAGGGCTACCGTGAGAAGAACGAGCTCGAGGTCCTGCAGGACCAGACCCTGTCGGCGTTGCACTACGGCGTGACCGACAATGCCCTCGACGTCCGCCTCGAGCCGGGAGCGGCGGAAGCCACCGGCAAGGATCGCTTCGAAGTGCCGGTGATGGTAAAGATTCCGTTCGAGAAGCTCCTCCTGCTGCCCTCCGGCGAACGCCATCGGGGCCAGGTGACGCTGTTCGTGGCGGTGCGCGACGACCAGGGACGCATCTCGCCCTTCCAGCAGATCGACCTGCCAATCGAGATCCCTAACGAGCGCCTCTTCGAAGCCCTCACCGGAGCCGCCGCCTACCCCATGCGCCTGGCGATGCGCGGCGGCGCCCAGCGCATCGCCGTCGGAGCCCGTGATCGGGTGGCACGCATCGACGCCACCGTCAATCTCGAGATCGACGTCGGTGCGGAAAGTGAGCAGGGCTCGCGGTGAAACGCCGCCTCTGCCTCGTCGCCATCGCCTGCTTGCTCGGCGTCGTCCCAGGTCTGGCGGCACAGGACCTCGAAGAGCTCCTCGCGGAGCCCACGGCATCCCCCTTCGATGGTGACTGGGTGCTGCGCGGTCATGGCCTGCGCGGCGTCTCCGCCGCCGTCGCCGGCCGCGTCCTGACCGCCGCCGAAGGCGGCTCGATCGCGGTCGAGGTCTACGCCAGCCAGCCCCCGGGAGCGGCGCGACTGCCGCTGCTGGTCGAGATCGATGGCCCCTCGTTCCTCGCCGGGACCTCCGAGGAGCGCATTCGCGGCGAGCTCTTCGCCTACGCCATCGACTCCGAGGGAGTCATCGCCGGCCACCTTGCGGAAGCCTTCGGAATCGATCTGAGGCAGCTCGGAGAAGCCGTCTGGCAAAGCGGACTGAAGATCTTCGGAGCCCTCGATCTCGCCCCCGGGACTTACACCCTCCGCCTCTTGGTGCGCAACGCCACCTCGGGGCAGGAAACGCTGCTGCAGCGTCGCATCGCAATGCCTGCGGACGCCATCTTGTCGTTCCCGACGCCGGACGACCGGGACTCCTGGATCGCGATTCGCTCCTGGAGCCTGGGAGAGAGCGACGCCTACCCCTTCACCGCCGACGACGGCACCGTACGCTCGCCGGCGGCGCTGCCGGTCCTGAGCACCGAGCGACCGGCCCGGGGGCACTTCTGGGGCACTTCCGAGGATGGCGCCGTCGAGCTCCAAATCCGCGCTGCCGACGGCACCGTAACGCCGATCACGGCAGAGCGGGTCGGCGGCCAGCCCGCCGCCCTCACCTTCGAGGTTCCGGAGCTGGCGACCGGCGAGTACGAGCTCGCCCTCGTCGACCAACCGTCGCAGGCCATCCGGGTGCTGATTCTGGCGGATTCCGCCCGCGAGCGCTCACTGCAGTGGACCGACCTGCGCTGGCGCCTCGATGAGGCCACCGCCCTGGTCGACGCAGGGCCGATCGCGAGTCCCGATCAGCCGCGCAAACGGCGCGAGCGCAAACGCCTACGACAGCTCGCGGCGAGCTACCGCCAAGCCCTCGAGCCGCTGACCGAGAATCGCTCGGCGGCCGCCCTGGAGGCGGTCTTCGAGCTCGAATCGCAGTCCATCGGCTCGTCCCTCGGCAGCCTCGGCGACGGCGAGCTGCAGGCCGCCCGGGACCTCGCCGGCGACCGCCCGGCGACCCTGCTGCCGCTGATTCGCCTGCACCAGGAGCTCTACCGCCGCTACCAGGGACGGCGCGCCTACTCCCTCGGCAGTCACAGCCGTCTCCATGTCGAGCGTCTGATCGAGACCTACCTCGAGCTCGGCGGCGAGCCCGACCTCGGGGCCCAGGCCCTCGCCACCCTCGGCGGCCACCTGATCGCCGCCCACCTGCCGGCCAGCGGCAGCCGACTCCTGCAACGCGCCCGACAGCTCGACGCCGGCAACGAGGCGGCTCTCCTGGGGCTGGCGGTCCTGTTCGAGCGCCACGGCGCCTACGGCAAGGCCCGCAGCCTCCTCGATGAGCTGGTGAAGGCCCATCCGAGCCATGCCGAGGGGCGCCTGCGACTCGCCGTGAACCTCGCCCGCATGGGCGATCGGCGCGGTGCGGCGCAGGCCCTGGCGGGAGTCGACCTCGACCAGGCGCCGCCCTGGGTCGCCGCCCTGGTCCTCCAGGAGAGGGCCCGCCAACACCTCCAGCGCAAGGACTTCGAAGGCGCCCTGGCCCTGCTCCTCAGAGCCCGCGGCCGCTTGCCCGAGGATCCGGGCATCTCGCTTCTGCTGGCCCACGTCTACGACCGTCAGCGGGATCCTGCCCGCGCCCTCGAGATCGTTCACGGCATTCGCCCGAAGAGCGACCGCGAGTCACCCCGCAAACGCTACGACCGCCCGCCGGAGGAGTCCTTCGGCCGCGCCCGTCAGTCGTTGATCGAGGTGGCAGAGCAAGCCTTGCCGGGTCTCGGCGAGAAGCTCACCCAAGCCGGAGACAGACCATGAGCCGGCGCGCCCTCGGTGTTCTCCTGGCCGCCGCGGCGATGCTCTCCTCGGCCCCCCAGGTCGCCGCCCAGGAGGTCGATCTCATGTTGCTGGCCCCGCCCCGCACGCAACCCCTGATCGGCCCGTCACGGGCCGTCGTCGAGATCATCGGCGACGCTCCCGTCGATCGCATCGAGGTGCTGTTCGGCGATCAGGTCTTGGGCTTCAAGAGCGAGCCGCCGTGGGAGATCGAGTTTGATGCCGGGCCCGAGAATCGCCCCCGCAGCCTGCGCCTGCGGGCCTCCTTCCGGGGCTACACGATGGGCGAGATGGTGGCCGACTTCCCGGCCTTTCAGGTCGACTCGCAGATCGATGCCGAGCTGCGGCCGATCTATGTCACCGCCACCGCCCAGGGCCGCCGGGTGCTCCACCTCGGTCGCGAAGACTTCGAGATCTACGACGACGGCTCCCGCCAGCAGATCGTCACCTTCGGCCGCGGCGATGTCGAGATCACCGCCAGCATCCTGATCGACGCCAGCTCGAGCATGGCCGGCCGACGGCTGCGCTTCGCCCTGCGGGGCGCAGCCGCCTTCGTGCAAGGGCTGTCGAACCCGGAGGACGAGGCGGCGATTCGCTTGTTCTCGGACCGCCTCCTCCACGCCCCGCCCTTCGCCACCGATGCGCGCCGTGCCCTCGCCGGCCTGACCAAGGTCCGGGCCACCGGCGGCACCGCCCTCGCCGACCACCTCTACTTCGGCCTCAAGGAGCTCGAGGGGCGCCAGGGCCGACGGGTCCTGCTGCTGCTGACCGACGGCGTCGACAGCCACAGCACCCTCGAGATGGCCGACGTCGCCTGGCTGGCGCGGCGCAGCCGCGCCCAGATCTTCTGGATCCGCACCGACCCGCGAGATCGCGAGGAAGCCCGCTACTCGGCCTGGAAGGATCCCGACCGATACCGCGCCGAGTTTTCCCTGCTGCGCCGCATCGTCGACGACAGCGGCGGTCGGGTGATCACCCTCGACACCATCGATCAGACCGCGGTGGCGGTGCGCGAAGTGCTCGCCGAGCTGCGCGAGCAGTACGTGCTCGGCTTCCAGCCGACGGTGGTGCGCCACGATGGCAGCTGGCGCCGCCTGTCGGTGCGGGTCAAGCAGCCGGGAGTGCGGCTACGCTCCCGCGACGGCTACATCGACGACTAGCAGGCTGCTGAAAAAATCCGCTTCGCGGATTCCAGCGCCTGCTGTTTATTTCAGGGGGGCTAAAAGGCGCCCCCCTCAGGCGCGCGCGCATGTCGCGCGCCTTCACCCCCGTCCTCGGCGCCTTCGGCGCCGCCTCGCCCGCTGGGCTCGGGGTCCCACGCGGGCCGGAAGTCCTCGAACCTGAACTTATTCAGCGCCTGCTGTTTATTTCAGGGGGGCTAAAGGCGCCCCCCTCAGGCGCACGCACATGTCGTGCGCCTTCACCCCCGACCTCGGCGG